>NZ_CP096278.1 GCF_024662235.1 Pimelobacter simplex | reverse complement strand
CGAAGTTCGTGCTACCGAACCTGGTTCACCGGTACGCCGTGACGCGGGTGCGCTGGTGCGAGAAGTGGTGGGAGCACGCCGAAGCGATCACGCGCCTGGAGGCGCTGTGGGAGGCGTTCGAGGTGATGCGGCTTCAGCCTGCGCCGTCGTTCTCGACCTGGTTGCGCGACCACTTCGACGTCCACATGCGCACGCTGACCGATCCCGAGGGCGTCTTCTACAACTGCGACTACAAGAAGGAGCACCACGAGCCCCAGAAGCCGTGGAGCTCGGTGCCGGCACCCGCGGGCATGTTCGCCGTCATCGAGGCCGCGCAGGTACAGCACTCGTCGACCAGCGGCCCGTCGTCGAGCGCGGCATCGCCCGCCGTCGACCAGCCCGCCGTCGACCAGCCCGGCGGCGGCGGGATCGCGATGGACGCGGCCGCAGCGCGCCGGGCAGAGACCCACGCCGGCACCACCACCCGACACCACACGAGAGGAGCTGCTCGATGAGCACTCATGAAGAGTTCGAGGTCGGCCACGAGATGGACCGGGCGCTCCGGGCCGTCGCGACCGGGCTGGCGCAAGTCATGGAGCGCTACGCGCGCCGCAGCCAGGACGGTGTGCGGGAGAGCGCTGCGCGGGTCCGCGAGGACTGGCTCGCGCAGCGTGACGCTGCTCGCCGGCAGTACCTGCCGTGGTTGCGCGAGGGCGCCCTGGAGAAGCTCGATCCGGCGGCGGCCTCACGGAGATGGGCCGCGGCGGCGTCATGGTCGGGGATGGACCCGACGGCGCGGGCCGCCGAGCAGGAGATGGCGCAGCGGATCCAGGCTGCCCACGGGCAGCACCCGTCGGTCCTGATCAACTTCGCGGACCGGTCAGCACTGCCGAAGGACGACTCGTCGGCGCGGCCCATGCTGACGATGAACCAGGCGTACGACCTGGCCCAGAAGCACGCGCCCTCGTGGTACGCCGTGCCGGCCGAGGTGCAGAGGCTGGAGCAGGACCGGCCGCCGAACGGTCAGATCGAGGAGGACTTCCACACCGACTGGCAGTACTTCGCCGAGGCCGGGGCCTTGCCCGAGGTCTCGCAGTGGGAGCAGTGGTCGCGCCACGTCGACCGGGGCGACGAGTTCGAAGAGGTCAAGTGGCTCGACGATGCGGGCATCCTCGACAGCGAAGGCCGCGAGAACGCACTTGAGCGTCTGTGGGTCGAGGGAAGCGAGGCGCGGACCTCCCTCGAAGCGGGCGACCACGAGGCGGCGATGCACGAGGCCGGGATGGGCAGCCTCGATGACCACATCGGGCTGCCCGATGAGGTCGTGGTCGAGCAGTCGTGGCACGCCTTCCTCACGCCGTCGCGGTTCGACGCCGCGTCCCCGGAAGAGGTCGCGACGGCCTGGCGTGATGCCTCGGCCGCTGCGCTCGTCGGCGACGTCGGCGCCCAGCGATCCGCCGAGCGATTGGCGACGATGATGCGCGAGCGGCGCGGTCTGAGCCCTGAGGGCGCTCTCATCGGGACGCTCGCAGAGCGGGCCGCGGTGAACGCCGAGGCCCGCAGAGCGGCCGAGGACCGTGAACGGCGGACGGCGGAGGCGGCGCGTGTGAGCACGCCGACGGCGGCCACAGCGCCGCTGGTCGCCGCCGTGCCCCCGACAGCCGGCGCGGCCAGCGCGCCGAGCACGGCGGCGAGGTCCGGACGGACGGCGTCGGGGTCGGTGCCGGCGATCGCGCGGGAGCGCGTGATCGAGCTGAACCACATGGCCGCGGACTTCTACGCCGGCAAGCTGCGGCCCGGGACGCAGGGGCACCGCTACCTGGTCGACCGCCTCGGTAGCGATGTCGACTCCGGCCCGTGGGCACTCGGCTACGCACCCGGGGGCTGGATGAACCTCTGCAACCATCTGCGATCGCAGGGCGCGAGCGATGACGAGATGCTCGCCGCCGGCCTCGCGGAGCCGGGCATTTACGGCGTGCGGGACACCTTCCGCGATCGCGTGATGATGGGTATCCGCGACCACGAGAGCGGCGAGATTGTCGGGTTCCTCGGCCGCGACCTGTCGGGCGACCCGCGGGCGCCGAAGGTCAAGAACACCAGCGAGACGCCGGCGTTCCGCAAGGGCGACTACGTCTTCGGTCTCTACGAGGCCGGCCCCGACGCGAAACTTGTGCGGGTCGAGGGCCCCTTCGACGCATTGGCGACCAGCCTTGCCTCGGAGGGCCGCGCTGCCGGCGTCTCGACCATGGGCACCGCGATGACCGGGACGCAGGCGGCAGCGATCGCCGAGCGCGCGGGTCGCAACGAGAACCGCGTTTGGGTGGCCAACGACAACGACGCCGGCGGGCAGAAGGCCACCGAGGAGGACTTCTACCGGCTCAGCGAGCGTGGCCTCGACGTCCGCCAGCTCCAGGTCCCGGGCAGCGACCCGGCAGCCGCATGGCAGACCGCCCCGGAGCTGTTCAGGAGCGAGCTCGCCGACCTCGAGCACGCGCGCTCGGCCGCGGAGACCGTGGTCGACCGCTACCTGGCCTCGCCCGAGGCCACCCGCACCGGATTCGGGGTCCTCATGACCGAGCTGGAGCCCCACCTGCGCGACCCGATCGAGCGCGATCTTCTTGCGCTCCGGGTCGCCGAGGTTGACGCGACCTCGAGCGTACGGAGCACGGCAGAGGCCAGGGAGGCCGCCGCTCGAGGTGATCGAGACGCCGCCCAGGCCGCCCTGGCGGGTCTTGCCGTGGACCCGGACGATCGGCGCCTTGGCGACGGATCGCCGGCGGCCGACCGCGACGGATCTGTGCCGGCGCATGGCGACGGCTTGTCGTCAGCAGGCCGGAGCGTCGTCGACGAGCGCGCCGATGACCTGGAGGCGGACGCTGCTGCCAGTGAGGAGTACCTCGACGCCGCAGAGGGCTTCACCGACGACGCGCGGGCGGAGCAGGCGGCCGCGTACGACCGCCGCGACGAGGCAATGCGCGATGCGATGAGCAGCAACGCCGAGACCGCGCGCGACGGGTCGTCGCACGGCTTCTCCCGCTCGACCCAGGACCAGCTGCAGGCCGCGCCGCAGTCCCGTAAGGGGGCCGCGGCCAAGGTCCAGCGAGGTCCAGGCAACACCAGGTCCGCCGGCCGAACACTCCGACGTTCCTAGGGAGAGGGGGCAGCCGGTCATGGAAGCGAAGCTACGGATCGTGTCGGGCGCGGACGTGCCTGAACAGTTCCACCTCGGACGGCGCTGCTCGACGTCCTGGATCGCCGCGCGCGACTCGGAGGTTGCGGGGCCACACCAGCTTGGCGGTAAGCCGAGCGGTGCGCTGTGGACCGGCCCGGCGACCTCACGCAGCTCCGAGGGGGTGCGGACGGGCTGGTCAGAGCTGTACTACGGGGGCAAGTACGACGAGCGGCGGCGCGATCGCATGTCGGGCCGGGAGCGTCTGCAGGCGGTGGGACGGCCGGAGCGGATGTGGAGCGTGAGAGCGGACCCGGCCGCAGCGCGCGTCGTCCATCTCGACACCGTCGCCGCCCTGGCGGAGGCGGCCGAACGCTGGCCAGGACCGCACGGGCGAATCGCGTTCGAGGCCATGGCAGCCGATGGGATCGACGCTGTGTGGGTGGATCGCTCGGTTCTCCCGAACGGCTGGTACAGCGAAGACTGGGCCGCGCCGAACGCGGCGGTTCGGGCCCAGATGTACGGCTGGGACGTCGAATCGGTGGCGTGGCTGCGCCCGGACCACATCGAGGTCGGAGCTGCTACCCGCGTCGATCGGACGCCGCTCGGCGCTCCCGCGACTGCCGTCGGGCTGTCCGACGCCGCGCGCGTGGCACGTGAGGCATCCGGTCATGCCGCTGGCAGCGGACTTGCTGCGCAACTCGCCAGCGGTGCCGTGGGCGCCGAGGCAAGGAGCCAGGCCGGACCGACGAAGGGGCGAGGCGTACTGCGCAGCCGGGTGAGGTAGAGCAAACACCCCGATGTACCGAGGGCCTGGCGCGAATGGGGGCCTTCGGGACGTCGAACGAACCGAAAGGGATCACCAGCATGAACGCGGTCACTACCCGCTACGACCTCGTCGCGATGCACGAGATGATCGACGCGGCCGTACTCGGCCACAACATCAAGACGGCCCGCAGAGCTGCCGGGCTGACCCAGGCTGATGTCGTCGGCGGCGACGTCTCGGCGGCCTACCTGTCGCGGATCGAGTCAGGGGAGCGACGTCCTGAGTTCAACCTCCTGGAGCGGATCGCCGCTCGTCTCGGCGTGAGCACCGAGCAGCTCCTCACAGGGCTGGACAGCGAGCGCGGAGCGATCGCCGTGCGCCTGGCAGAGGTGCCCTACCTGCTGCGTACTGGCGAGCTTGCCAGTGCGCAGCAGACCCTCGGCGCCGCGGGCGCGCTCCTGGTCGGCACCGGCGACACCGCGGTCCAGGGCGAGGTCACCTTCCTCCAGGCAGCAACAAGGCTGGCCGACGGCGACGTCGACGGCGCGATCGACGAGCTGCACGCGATCGTGGACGCGCCCGCCAACGACCCCCTGGCCGCCTGGTGCACAGCGGCCGCGCCGCTGCTGGTCGACGCGCTGCTCCGCGCCGGCCGTCTCGGAGCAGCGGTCGAGACGGGGGAAGCCGCCCTGGCTCGCCTCGAGGCCGTCGGTCTCGCGGCCGCGCCGGAGGCCCGGATGCTCGCGACGCGGCTGGCCAGGGTCCACCTGGCCCGTCGCGACTACGGCGCGGCGACCACAGTTGCTCGTCGAGCAATGCCGGCCGCGAGCAAGCGTGACCTCGCCGTCGCCTACCGCGACGCCGCCGCGAAGGTACTCGCCTCGGGCGAGACCCACCTGGCCGCCACCTACGCACGCTCCGCCGCCGAAGTGGAAGCCGAGGCCACGCGCGCTCGCGTGAGGGCCGAGCATCTCGCCGTCGTCGGCGAGCTGCTGCTCGTCGACGAGAAGGCGGTCCCTGGGTTCTCGGCGCAGGAGACGCTCGCGACAGTCCTGCAGACGCTCATCGAGACCGAGGCGATGCCGGCCAGGGTCGAGGCGGTCCGGGCGCTCCTTGCACGGGCAGCGGTCGCCGCTGGCGACGACGACGCGGCCCTGGAGGTGCTCGAGGGCGCCAGCCACGACGCGCTCGTCGACGACGTCGTGAGGGCCTCCTGCCTGGTCGTGCGGGGCGAGATCGACCAGCGTGCCGGCCGTCTCGAGGCGGCGGTCTTGAACTTCGATGCCGCCGCTACCGCGCTGGGCGATCCCGACCAGGTCCCCGTCGACGAGCGCGGAGCGGCCGCTCAGGTCTGGTATGGACTTGGCGCGCTGCACGATGACCGCGACGACGGCGACCGGGCGCGGATCGCGTACCGAGCAGCCGCGTCACTGACCGCCCGGCCCTAGCATCGAACCGGAGCGGACGGGTTCTGTCGGACCCTTCGAGCAGTATCGACCTCTATGGGAGTTACATCAGATGTTGGATCACGCGTGAGCCCCAGAGACCTCAGCCCTGAGGAGCGTGGGAGGTGGCGGAAGCGGCTGCAAATTCTCGCGGTCGCGTGCGTCCCTCTGACCGTCGCGGTCGCTCCGGTTGCCCTGCTCACCGATGCGTCCGCGGGACTCATGGCTTCCCTGATCCTCGGCGTCCTCGTCCTGGCGTGGGCGCTCGCCCTACGGTGGCGCATCGTCCCTCGGACCCGGGAGAACTTGGTCCTGTTGGCCCTCGTGGGCCTTGGGCAGGGCCTCGCGATCCTGACCGCCGCCTTCGGCTACTAGAACGACCAGGTCGCGAAGGGCGTACCGCGATGGTCGAGCTAGTGACGCTGCAGGGCACCGTCGAGGACCGGCCGATCCTCACGATCGAGAACGGCCGAGACGTTCTCCGCTTCGAGGTCCGAGACGCAGCAACAGGCGCCGTCGACCTCGTCGAGCTGGCTGGGGAGGGTGCCAGCAACGCAGCCCTCGTCCTCCGGCCGGGCCACCCGATCGTTGCGGTAGTGGTCCCGAGCCGCGAGCCGAACGGCGCCGCCCGGGCCGTGGCTTTCGGCCTCGACCTGATGCAGGTACCCGTGAGGGTTCTCGAACAGTGAGCGCTCCCTACGATCCATCGTGCCCGGTCGTCCGTGCCCGGTGCGGCGTCGTGCGCAGGGGGCCGATCCCTGGGACCGGAGTCGGGCTCCGATGGATCGAGGCGCTGCGCGACGGCCGCCGCTACGGGATCGTGGAGGTCTGGCGCGGTGGCCCCCGCGGCGACGGTCGTCTCTACGAGCTCGTCGACAACACGGGTATCGCCGTGCCCGGAGCGCCCCGCGCCCCCACCTTCGATGCCTACCGAAAGTGGGCGATCGCGACCCCGGACCACGACTGCGACAACGCGCCGCCCGATGACGATCGGTCTCGCCGTGGGATTCTCCTGGACGGCCCGATCCCCGGCACGAGCACAGGGCAGCACTGGTTCGAAGCCTGCCGCGATGGCCGGCGCTACGGAGTCGTGGAGATCTGGCGCGGCGGACCAGACGGGAGCACGCGCCTCTACGAGATCGTCGACGCAGGCGGTGACCCAGTTCCTGGAGGACCGCGGATCGTCCAGAGCATCCGTAGGTGGGCCGCCGTGCAGCATGACCCGGCTGAGTGTCCGCTGTGCGACAGGAAGCATCGCTTCCAGAACCTCCCGCACCGCGTCTACGTCGTCGAGTTCGAGCACCTTGAGGTGTTCAAGGTCGGCATCACTCACTGCCTCAACGACCACCGACTCAACCAACACCAGCGACAGGGCGGGCGCGTGGTGCAGTGCATCCAACTCCAGGACTGGCACACAGCTCGACGCCTGGAACGCGCGGTGCTGGAAGCCACCGCAGCGCATCGCGCACGCCTCAGCGAAGCAGAGTTCCCCCAAGCTGGGTGGACGGAGTGCTGGGAGTCGGGCGCGATCGTCGTCGATCTCGCTGCGATCGCCCGACGGCGGCGTCTCCGGTAAGGGGCTCCGAACTCTGCGCCCTCACTTGTAGATCTCGCGGCGGTGGCCGAACCCCGACGCCCCGTGACGTCGACGATCCAGTACGTCCCGGGGCCTCCGACCGCGGCCGCCGCGCTACAGCAGCCGTTCAGCCTGAACGGCACCATCGGCTGCTAGGGCAGGCGTCGCGCCGGGGTCTCGCGCGGCTTGATGTGTTCGAGACGAGCATGCCTCGACTTCCAGGCCTGCTCGATGAACTCCGCCGGCGCCCCGGCGGCCAACCTGTTGTAGGTGGTGAAGAGCCAAGTGCCGTAGTCGTGCCACTCGGCGTGAGAGCGCCGCAGGAGCCGGGCGACGAGCCGCTCACTGGGGAGCGCCCCGGCGCGCGTGGCCCGAGCGTTCTCACGGTTATGAACCGCGGCCTCCGCGCACGCCTCCCACAGGACACTTGCAAGCAGCTCTTCACGAGTGCCAGCCCCCGAGGCCGGAACACGAGGTGCCAGCACCTCGAGTTCCGCGAGGGGCACGCGAACACGGTAGCCCTCGACAGGAGACGCTAGAGCGCGACCAATGCGGAGTTGAGTCCCCGATAGTGGTGTAGCGCGGTCGCCGAGATCGTCACCGGCGAGTACGGATGACGAAGCAGCGGCCACCGCGTGATCCTTCGAGTGAACCTCTCACAGCACTCTCGAACGGAGTCATCACGATGACCGCTCCTCACATTGTCGACCCTGCACGCCTGCTCGGTGAAGCCCTCGCCGAAGCGTCGCCAGATCTGATGCGCCAGCTGCTGCAGACGATGATCAACGCCCTGCTGTCCGCGGACGCCGACGCCGTGGTCGGCGCCGAGTACGGCCGCCCCACCCCAGGCCGGGTCGCGCAGCGCAACGGCTACCGCCACCGCGACCTCGACACCCGCGTCGGCACGATCGATGTGGCGATCCCCAAGCTCCGCAAGGGCACCTACTTCCCCGAATGGTTGCTCGAGCGCCGCAAGCGAGCCGAGACCGCGCTGATCACCGTGGTAGCGGACTGCTACCTCGCCGGCGTTAGCACGCGGCGGATGGACAAGCTGGTCAAGACCCTCGGCATCGACTCGCTGTCGAAGTCGCAGGTCTCGCGGATGGCCGCCGAGCTCGACGAGCACGTCGAGCAGTTCCGCCACCGTCCCCTCGATGCCGCTGGCCCGTTCACCTTCGTCGCCGCCGATGCGTTGACGATGAAGGTCCGCGAGGGCGGCCGGGTGATCAACGCCGCGGTGTTGCTGGCCACCGGCGTGAACGGCGATGGCCACCGCGAGGTCCTGGGGATGCGGGTGGCCACCGCCGAGACCGGTGCGGCGTGGAACGAGTTCTTCGCCGACCTGGTCGCCCGCGGCCTGTCCGGGGTACGGCTCGTGACCAGCGACGCCCACCCCGGTCTGGTCGAGGCGGTCGCAGCGAACCTGGCTGGCGCGGCCTGGCAACGGTGCCGCACCCACTACGCAGCGAACCTCATGTCGGTGACGCCGAAGTCGATGTGGCCGGCGGTCAAGGCGATGCTGCACAGCGTCTACGACCAGCCCGACCGGCCGGCGGTGCACGCCCAGTTCGACCGGCTGCTGGACTACGTCGACGGCAAGCTCCCCGAGGTCCACGACCACCTCGACCAAGCGCGTGCGGACATCCTCGCGTTCACCGAATTCCCCAAGGACGTGTGGACCCAGATCTGGTCCAACAACCCCGCCGAACGACTCAACCGCGAGATCCGCCGCCGCACCGACGCCGTCGGGATCTTCCCCACCCGCGAGGCCATCGTGCGCCTCGTCGGCGCGGTCTTGGCCGAGCAGACCGACGAATGGGCCGAAGGCCGCCGATACCTCGGACTCGAAGTCCTCGCCCGCTGCCGCGTCAACCCCATCCCCACCACCGACACCGAGATCGGAGCCGACCAACTGCCAGCACTCACTGCCTGAACCCCCCAGCGAAGGAACACAGCGCTACACCACTAGCCGGGACTTGACCCAATGCGGCGCCATGTTCCCGGCCTTCTAGTACCGCCCATCGCTACCACCCTGTCCGATACGGGATGGCGTGCCTCAGACATTTCGGACAGTGGATCAAATAAGGTCCATTCCGAAATGGAGGTAACTAGTTAATGCCGGAAAAGCGTCGAAAGTTCACGCCTGAGTTCAAGGACGAGGCCGTGAAAATGGTGATCGAGTCGTCTCGTTCGATCGCCGAGGTCGCCCGCGAGATCCACGTCAATGAAGGCACGCTGGGAAACTGGTGCGCGAAGTACCGGGAGGCGAACCCCGAGGAAGAGTCGCCACTGTCGATATCGGAGCGTGCCCGACTTCGTGAGCTCGAGAGTGAAGTTCGCGAACTGCGGATGCGTAACGAGTTCTTGGGAAAAGCGGCGGCCTTCTTCGCCCAGGAGTATCGGTGAGCGCGAAATACGAGTTCATCGACGCGCAGAAGGCGCACTATCCGGTGGTCAAGATGTGCGCCTGGGCCGGGGTGTCCCGGTCTGGCTTCTACGACTGGGCCGACCGGCCCGCCTCGGCCACCGCACAGCGTCGCGAGCGACTCAAGGCCGTGATCGAGGCCGTCTTCGACGACTCCGACGCCACCTACGGCTACCGGCGGATCCACGCTTC
The DNA here is from genome assembly GCF_024662235.1 of Pimelobacter simplex. Classification (GTDB taxonomy): domain Bacteria; phylum Actinomycetota; class Actinomycetes; order Propionibacteriales; family Nocardioidaceae; genus Nocardioides. The sequence goes on along the minus strand of NZ_CP096278.1, from coordinate 52,193 downwards.
CCTCGGCCGCATGGGCGAGGACGCCAGCCCGGAGCTGGTGCGGGGGCTGATGCGCGAGCTCGGACTGGTGCCGTGCCAGCCCCGGCCGTCCCGGCCGACCACCACCATCGCCGGCGACGCCGCCGCAGTGCCCGACCTCCTCGGACGCGACTTCACCGCCCACGCGCCGGGAACCAAACTCGTCTCCGATATCACCTACATCGGCACGGATGAGGGCTGGTTGTACCTGGCGACGGTGATCGACTGCGCCACCAAGGCCTGCATCGGCTACGCCATGGCCGACCACATGCGCACCTCTTTGGTAGTCGAGGCATTGGATATGGCCGCACGCAACTACACCCTGGAATCACAATGTGTGATCCACTCGGATCGCGGAACGCAATACATGAGCGACGAATTTGCCCGCGCAGCCTCACGACTCGATCTTCGCCGGTCGGTGGGTAGAACTGGGATCTGTTTCGATAACGCGTTAGCCGAATCGTTCAACGCAGCGGTGAAAGTCGAACGGGTCAATCGCGTGACCTATCCCACCCGCGACGAAGCGAGGAAAGACGTGGCCCGGTACATCGAATTCCGCTATAATCGCCTACGTCTTCATTCAGCACTCGGCTACCGCACCCCACAAGAGGTCCACGACGAGTACTGCAACCAGCAGCAGGCAGCGTAAAAACACAATTAATCACTGTCCGAAATTTGCGCGGCAGCCCAGGATCTGGTTTTGCTCCAACTGTGCATCAGCGGTCCGACACAACCTCGACCGCGAGCCACCCCGAGAAGAGGTGGCCTTCGTTAGCTGGAGTGGTGCCACCGGACGATCCAGCCAGAGGCTCGGAGCTGCTCCTGGAGGTGCTCGACCGTGGCCGCCGTCTCGCGCCTACGGCGGCGCACGACCACGGTTGTCGCAGGAGGTCGGTCCTCGGCGGCGAAGGTCACGAAGTGCTCGACCTTCGCGATGACGGGGTGCATCCCGATCAGCTCGTGCATGGCGTCACCGAGGGAACCGGGCGCGAGATGCTCTCCAACGGAGGGTGCGCTGGCCGCCGCGACATCGTCATGGACGAGCGTGACCGCGAGATAGTCGCCCTCGACCCCGGCAGGGCCTGCCTCGTAGAGCTCGACGCGCAAGACCAACGGGATCAGACTGGACGCGTCGGTACGTCGCGGGCGCCGTGCCGGCGTGTGCGAGACGACGAAGGTGCCCACGCCCTGCTTCGCGCGGAGCATGCCCTCCTCGACGAGCTGCTGCTGAGCCTCGCGGACGGTGCCGAGGCTGCGGGCGTCGTACTGCTGCTGCAGGTCGGCGATCGGCGGCACCTGCTCGCCGATCGCCCACTCGGCGCTGGCGATGCGACGGCGGAGATCCTCGTAAACGGCCTTGCGCTGAGGGACGGGCCGGAAGGAGTCGGAAGTCATGGCCGGAAGACTACAGGACAGTTATCTGGATCGAAAGAAGACAGTGAAGGCTCACGGAGCCGATAACAACCGTTATGACATTGCGTCATTAGTTAACTAGTTGACGACAGGGCAGGCTGGGCGTAGCGTCGAGTCCATGACCGATGACAGCGCATCGCCCGCAGCGGCCTCGCCTGCCGCCCAGCCGCGGGCGAACGGCCGGTGGACGTCGGAACGCGACGTCACCGTGGTCCGGATCCGGATCCCCGCCGAGCGGCCGGCTCCGGCCCCGGACCCGCTGGGACGTCAGCTGGTCGGCTACGCCGACGGGCTGAGCCCGACCGAGCTGTGGACCCGCGGCCGCGGGCTGTGGAAGGCGAAGCTGGCCACCCTCGCAGACGCGGCCCTCGCGGTCCTCGTGCACGCCGACCGCGTGGTCCAGGTCGCCACGGTCGAGGGCGTGGCGTTCGTGGACGGTCGGGTGGCGATCGAGGGCCGGCCGCTTCCCGACCACCCGCTGGCCGGTCGGCCCGACCCGATCCCGAACGCCTCCCCGCAGCCGCTCGCCTACGGCGTCGTGAACACCGTGCTGCCGGCCCCGTCGACGTGGGGCCCGGCCCGGCCCTACGAGACGGTGCTGCGGGACGCGATCGCGATCCTCACCGAGGCAGGTCGGCTGCGCCGACCGACCATGCGACCCGTCGACGCTGGCGTGCCGGCGGCCGGGCTCCTTGGAGGCGCTCGGTGGGAGGCCGACCCGGACCAGACCGAGCCGGTCGACTGGGCCGAGTTCGTGTGCCTGGCCCTGGCCTCGGCCGCAGCGAACGCCGGCGGCATCGAGGCCGCGCTCGCGGGCCGACCCGGCTCCTGGGAAGCCTCGCGGGTCCGCGACCTGCTCGAGTCCCAGATCGGCGACGAGGCCACCAACCTCATGGACTACCGCACCGAGCCGCTGCGCATCGTCGTCGACGCCGCACGGCTGCTGGACTACTTCGGCTGGGACGAGCTCTACGACGCGGCCGCCGAGGCGATCGGTCAGGACATGGACCGTGCCACCGCGCCGTACGACACCAGCGCCCTGCACTGGTGCTACCGGCATGACGGCGCCGGCAACTTCGTGCCCGAAGATCCCGAGGGCGCCGACGCTCCGCCGTTCTCCTACGACGCCTGGTACGACAGCGCGGTCGCCGGCGGGCAGCCCCCCGCGGAGGCCGAACGGCTCCTAGCCCGGATCGAGGAGCAGGTCGCGCTCGAGGCCGAGCGCGGCTACTCCATGACCGGAGCGTGGATCATCAAGTCCGGCGTCGACCCCGCGGAGGTCCGGCGCCTCGAGGCCGCGCATGCTGCCGCCGAGGCGCCATACGACGCCCTCCTGGAGCGCCTCCGCGAGCTTCGGGCTGCCGACGTGACCGAGTACCGCCAGGCCGTCACCGCGGCGGTCAGGGCCGAGGCGCAGCGGCGCTACCCCGGCGTCGAGGTCGTCCTCGTCGACACCGCGCCTCCGGATGATCCGGGCAGCGCCGAGAGTTACGCCAGCGCGATCCTCGACGGCTATGCCGCCGAGGAGTCGGTCGAGGTGGCCGTGCTTCGCGACGCGGTGCTCAACACTCCGCTGCCCGGCGTCGGGATCGCGCCGTCGAACTACCCCGTCGCGTACGAGCGCTACTACACGATCGGGTCGACCGAGGCCGCGTCCGGCCGGCTCCCGCACCTTCGCGGTGGCGGCGACACCGCCGGGGAGGACCGATGAGGGAGGAGACGTTCGATCACGTCGTGGAGGCCTGCGATTCGCGCGATGCTCGTGAGATCGGCGGCCTGCTGGACCCGGCGGCGAACTACCTGCTCCTGGACACGCGGGCTCGGTACTCGCACACACTGGACGTCGCACGCTGGACCGCCAGCGTCAACTACACGACCGTCACCGTCGCGCTGCAGTTCGAGACGCCGTACGGCCGCATGCGCCGGGAGACGGCCGGTCACCCGCTTCGCCGCCTCGCGCGCAGGCTAGCTTTCGTTCGCACCTCGCGGGTGCCGTGGTGCGATGCTGGGCGGGTGAGAATCCCGATCGACGGGGACGTCGACCCGGCGCGCACCATCGCCGAGGCCCGCACCCAGATTCTTGACGACCTTCGCGGCCGCGCCTCACAGCGTCTGGCCCACGACAGATTCAGCGCCTACGTCGAGGAGAAGCATCGGTGACCGACAGCGAGATTGACACTCGGAAGACGAGTCAGCGCCGACGAGGGCCACTTCCTGCGCTCTGGTTGTCGGTGGCCTTCATCGTGGCGGCGTTCATCGCGCTGCCGTTCTCCAGGCAGGCGTTCGCCGTGCTCGCCGTGGTGTCGCTGTACATCAACGTGGGGGCCTACCTAGCGGTTTACCGGCGCTCCTCCCCGACGTACCAGAGGCTTCACCGCCTCGAGGCGCTCGCCTTCTGTGGGATCGCGGTCGTTGGTGCGGTGGGCGTCGTCGCGATCTTCTTCATCTGACGCCCCCGGCAGCAGTCGACCGAAGCTAGACGGCCAGCACGGCCGCGGGCTTCGGGCGACCCTGTGCTGCAGCGAAGATCTCCCACGCGCGGGCCACGCCTCCGGAACCGGGGAAGAGGTCATCGAGCGTGTCACCTCGGTGCGGGTCGGCGCCGAGCAGGTCGAAGATCCAGCGGCAGTAGGTCGCGGGCTTGGCTCCGACCACGCGCGCGGGATCGCTGCGCCGCGGCTGCGCGACGTAGATCAGCGAGTCGACGACCGCGGGCGGCTGTGCGGTTGAGACGTCGTCGACCACCGCGGCGGAGCCGTCGCGGCCACCAGGTGCGTAGCCGTCGCGTAGGACCTCGGTCGAGGCGTCGTCGACGGGCGCTCGGCCGACCGGGACGTAGATGACCGGCTCCCACGCGGTGAGCGGGTAGGGCGAGCGGGCGAAGCTCGCTGCACCGCGGTGCCATGCCGCGACGCGAACGCCGGCGGGGCAGATGCGCAGGACGTCGGGCAGCGCGCGGGCGGAGGTCGAGAGTGCCCAGCCGTCGTAGCGCGCGAGCTCGTCGACGAGCTGCTCGTGGTCGACCTCGCCGGCGAAGTCGGGGTGGTCTCGGTAGTAGCGGCTGGCGAGGTCCGGGTAGGGCGGGTCGGCGTAGGCGAGCCGCCGACCTCGACCGGCAGGCGCCGCCGTAGTGGGCAGGGCCGGCCGGTCGGCGTTGACCGCGGTGGTGAAGCGGTGTCGCGCCTGGCGGCAGCGCTTCGAGCACGTCACGGTGTCGCGACGTGCGGTCAGCGCGATCGGGCCCTTGCACCAGGCGCAGCGTCGCCCCGCGATGTTGGCCATGTAGCTCTCCGCTCTCCTCGTTGCGCTCGTCCAGTGCGGCTACCCGCGGCGCGGGCTGCGTCCGGGCTTGGGACCGTCGGGCCCACGGTTGACGCGCGCCTCGCCAGCCGCGGGCGCGGGCTGCGGAGCCTGCGGCGCTGGCCCGCGGGCGTGACCGGACGCCTCCCGTGCGGCGCGCGCGGCTTCGCTCAGCTCCGGGCCCCGCTCCCCCGACACCGGCGTCGATGCTGCATCGGCGCCGGGGTCGGCAGCGCGAGTGCCTACCCACGCCTCGAGGCGTCCCATAGCCGTGACGGCGTCACGGCGCAGGGACAGCGCACCGACGAGTTCGCCGCGCGCGGCCTTCGCGTCGGCGATCGCGTTGACGGTGCGCATGAGCTGCTGGAGGACGGCCAGCCAGCCCTGGTGCCGGTCGGTGCTCGTAGCGCGAACTGCGAGCTGGATATGGCGCGCGGCCAGCTCCATGTTGGACAGCCCGGCGGGGACCTTCGGAGGGGCCTGCGACGTCGCCTGGCGGTTGTAGTTGTCTGCGAGCCACTGCCGGGTCAAGACGTCGGAGGCACGTCCTGCGTCGACGCTGAAACCGGTCTCGCGGCCGTGCTCGTCGAGACCGCGGGGCGCGGCCGTGGCCACGACGGCGACCGTGCCAGCGGTCGCCGCGGCGACGTCGTTCCAGGCGTCGACCGCGGCGGGGTCGAGGTCCGCGAGGGCGTCGTTGACGGCCGCGAGCGCGACGGCGGCCTGGTCGAGCTGCGCGGGGGCATCGGTGGTCGTGACGCGCTTCTCCCCCGGCGCCTGCTCGGCCCATAGAGCGCGCGCGTACTCCCGGGACTCATCGGTCTCGCTGCGCCACCCGGGGCGCAGCTTGGACAGCGTGAGGTCGGGCGCGAGCGTCGAGGCCGAGAACCAGGTGCCGTCCTTGAACCGGATCTTGTAGCCGGTCACGACCTGCTGGTCGGTGCCCGGCTTCCAGCGCGCCGCGGCGATCTCCATGCGCGGGTTCTTGATGACGTTGTTGATGAAGCCGGCCTCGGTCGTCGCGTCGGTCGCGGCCGCCCGCAGGATCCGCTGAAGAAGCACGCGGTCGGGGGTCGCCGGTCCGTCTCCGCGGGCCGCGCGATCGCGCGCCATGTTGTGCTCGGCCGCAGTGAAGCTGCTCGGGCTCGGCGTGTTCGCGGCGCGGCCGGATTCGTGCAGCGGGGTGAGGTACGGCAGCTTCTCGAGCACGTCGCGGCGCACCTCCTGGGAGCGTCGGCCCGAGTTGTGCAGGTCGACCCGCGACCCGTCTCGGCGGGTCACGCAGACCACGATGTGGATGTGGTCGTTCCCGGGGTGCGTCGGGTCCTTCTTGCCGTCATCCCCGAGCTGGCGCGACGAGCGCCCATGGTGCACCGCGAACCACGAGCAGTCGGGTCGCCCGTCGACACCGGTGAAACCCATCTCCTCGACGTACTTGGTCGCGACCTCGTTCCACTGCTCATCAGTCAGGCCGGGGTCGTCGGGGTGCAGCGAGAGGGACGCGTGGAAGACGTGGTCCTGCTGGGCCGCGAGGTCGAAACGGACCGAGCCGTCGGCGCGGCCATCAGCCAGGCGTTCGGTGATGTTGCTGTGCAGGCCGTCGCGGGAGATGCCGCCTGCGCCGACGCCCGCGAGCGCGAGCTCGGGGGCGTACTGGCGTCGCCAGGACGCCTCGACAACGCGGCCCAGGTGCGTCGCCTCGCGCATCGACAACGCGGCACCGGACCACTCCCCCGCGAGTTCAGGAGACCCGGCGACCATCCGTTGGTTGGTGTGCTCGTTGGCCTTGCCCGGGCCGAAGAGATACCGGGTCAGGCCGGCGGCGTCCTTGCCGGTCTTGTGACAGCGAATGATCACTGGATGCCGTGACCGGGCAGGGAGTCGAGCAGACCGTTGAGGCGCGCGATCGTGTCCTCGAACAACTGCAGGCTGCCCGCGAGCTGGGCGGGCTCGTGAGAGCCGTCAGTGTTCAGCGAGCGCGCGACCTGGTTGAGGTTGTTGGCGGCGTTGGCGAGCAGGCGGCGAACGCCGAACAGCTCGTCCTCGATGATCGAGAGCTCGACGGCAGCCTGCGCGGATCCAGCGAACGCTGCACGCTCGTAGAAGCCGGGCACGCTGAGGCCGAGGTGCGACGCGGCAGCGTTGACGCGGGCCCATTCCTCGTCGGTGTGGCGGATGACCGTGCGGTTTGGTCGCGCACCGCCCTGGTTGCGCCGGCGCCGCGTCTTCGTTCGTCCTGCGGTCTTCTCCTCGCTCTTCTCAGCCATCGTCGATGCCACCTCTCCCCGCTTTTCAAGGCCGCGCGTCAGCGGCCTTCTCCCCGGTATGGGGCCCGTAAGGGCACCATACCGTACATCTTGCTCCCGCCGGAGGCCGTCGCGCACCAGCGCGACGTTCGCGTCGCTCGCCCGCAAAGCGGGGGGAGGCAGCGAGGAGGGGGGAGACCGGTGGCAGAGGTTGGCGTGAACGCCTACGCTGCACACCATGAGTGATGAGAACCGCACCGTCCGGGAGCGTGCACAGCTCCTCCTCGAGGAGCGCATGACGGCGATCGACGGCGTCGACAAGGCAGCAGCGGCCGCCGACGCGGCACGCGTCGCACTGGAGGAGGCCGAGCAGGAGCTGATCGCGGCGCTCGACGTCGCGACCGACGCCGGCTGGACCAGCAACGAACTGCGCCAGCTCGGCATCACGATCCCCGACCAGCCCAAGCGCAGCACGCGCCGGAAGTCGACCCGCAAGAGCACCGGCGGCCAGGGGCGTGGCACGGCTCCGGGCTCTGCAGGCGCGAGCAACCAAGGTCAGGACGGCGTCAGCCTGGCCGGCTAGGGACGCAGCAACGCCCCCGGGCTACTCCCTTGAGAGGAGCCCGGGGGCGTTGCTGTTGGCCTAGAGGATGAGGGCGATCATCACCCGTGAGTCGGGGGTGACCGACGGTAGATGGAGGGTCCGACTCTTCACGCGGTGATGGCGTCGGGGACGTGACCGCTGACCCAGGCGTCGTAGAACGGTGCGGGGTCGATCGCGTCGGCGTTGACGACGTCGCCGTCCGCGAGGAACACGCGTCCTGGTCCAGCTTGATCTGGCTCGTCGACGCGGTCGACGAGCGGCCCCACCCACATCGTCCGGATCGGACCCGCCAGGCTGTCGCGGCAGTCGCAGCAGACTCGCCAGCCGACAACCTCGGAGGCCGGACGGACGGCGGTCGCGACGCGCTGGTGCGTGTCGGCGTCGATCGCGAAGGCGACCACGACGTGGTTGGCCGGCTCCCCCAGGCCGGACACGTTGGCGCCTCGCGCGCCGTCGGCGAACTCGGGCAGGACGTAGCACTCGTGGGTGCCGTCGACGGTCTCCCAGCTCATCGGCTCCCTCCGTTCTTCGAGCGGTATCGGTCAGGGTTGGTCAGGCGGTGCCGCTGTCGCAGCACGGGCTGGAGCAGGGCGAGGGTGATGACGATCGCTCCGGCCATGATGATGCGGACCGACGTCTGGTCGCTGACGATGGCGACGATGGCCAGACCGGCGACGAGGGTGAGGCGCGTGCTGATGGTCCGGTCGAGCTGCATCACGCGCTGGCGGTCGGGCTCACTGAGTCCGGGGTACTTGTCCGCGGTCACTTCTCGTCCTTCGTCGCGCTGACGTGTGTCCAGTACGGCGCTGGGTCGGTGGCGATGCTGGCGCAGCCGCAGGCGCAGGCACGGGCGATCATCGGCACGCTGTGATTGGCGCACGTGGAGGCGTCGTGGCCGGCCTGACTGCACGGATCGCAGAGCATCGATCTGCCCTACTTCCTGAGCCGCGACGGCAGCGGACCGTCGATCACCACGAGGTCTCCGGCGGTGCGGTTCCTGGTGTCGTCGATCGCGGCCATGACCGCGTCGTAGCACCACGCCGACACGGACGTCGTGCGACGCAGCTCCTCCCGGTCGGCCGTCCGACCGGCCTCGACCGCGGCGCTGATCTCGGGCCGCACATCGATCTTGCGGAGCTTGCCCTTCACGCCACGGCTCTTCTCTCGGCGGGGCTGCGCGAGCTCGGCGCGCTGACCGGGCGTCCGCTTGGCGTGCGCAAGGATCGCCCGCGAGAGCCACTCCGAGAATGCAGCGGGGCCGTCGTGCTCGTAGAAGTCCGTGGCGAACGCTCGGCGCGCCAGCTCCAGGTCGTCGACGACAGGGAAGTACAGCCCGAGCGCGACCTTGCCTTGCTCGCGCGCGATCTCCGCGGTCGTCTTACGGCGCTTGCCCTCCAGGCCACGCTGCAGTGCATCGAGCCCACCGGGGTCAGCCACCGGTGCGTTGCCGCGGGCCTCGGCAGGCTTGTCGGACTTCTTCTCGTCCGTCGCGGCCGGCGTGGGAGTAGGTGCGGTCTCCGTGGGCGTCTCGGCCGCGGACGCCGGGTCGACCGGAGGTGCCGTCGCGGGAGTGCTCGCAGGCGCCTTGTGCCCCTGCTCGAGGTTGTCGGATGCCATGCGTCGGCGGTCACGGAGGGTCCCGCGCTTCGGGTTTGCCATTGGTCGGTCTCCTTCCTTCTTCAGCGGGTGGTGACGGCGGTGAGCGAGGGGGCGAGCACGGTCGCGAGCGCGACGGCGTAGTCCTGCGCCGCGGTCGAGTTCGGGCGGTACAGCCCGACGGGCAGGCCCGAGGTGTACCCGTCCTTGACATCGGTCGTGTGCCTGATCGGCACCGTCACCCGTCCGGGGTAGTCGACCTCGAGCATCTCCAGCACGTCCTTGGTGCTGCTGGTCTGCAAGAAGGCCATCGTGGGCACGAACCAGTGCACGCGCTGACCCGGGCGTAGCCGCGCGGCGACACGCTGCTCGACGAACGGCACGAGGTCGTCGGCGACGGCCTCGAAGGCCTCCGTGGCGCACTGCACCAGCGCGACCACGACGTCGGCGGCCACCAGGGCGGCGCGGACCAGGTTGTGCAGGCTTGGCGGGGTGTCGATGACGACATCGTCGTAGGCGTCGCCCAGGCGTGCGAGCTCGTCGGCGAGCAGGTGCACGGTCTCCGGGTCCGCGTCCCAGGCTGCGAGGTCACGGGTGCCGATGACGACGTCGGCGCCAGTGACCGCCGGGGCCGGTACGGCGGCCTCTGTGAGCGTCGCGTTGCCACGCAGCACGTCGTCGGTCACGGACTCAACCAGGGTGTCCAAGGTGATCCCGAGCCGCGCGGCGAAGTTGCCCTGCGGTTCGAAGTCGATCGCGAGCACTTTCCGGCCGGCGCTGGTCAAGACGAGCACCGCCTCGGCCGCGGATGTGGTCTTGCCGACTCCACCCTTGGGGCTGACGAAGGAGTAGATGGTCATGTGCGGTCCTGCTTTCGGTTGAGGATCGTCGGTCGGGGCCAGCGCCACGGCGGTTCGCGCCGTGTCCGAGGCGGTTGGTCGTCGATGGGGTTGCCGTCTTCACTGCAGGGCCGGCCTGGCGCGTAGACCTGCCAGCCCTCGCCGTCGTCGCTCACCTCAGCTTCGACGACCTCTACAGGCTCCGCGTCAGGGCTTCGCCGAGCGCCGTGCGTCTCCGCCGGCCCGCCGTCGCGGGTCGCGTGCCGGTCTTGACGGTCGCCGATCACGAGCGTGAATCGGGCCGGCTTCCGCGGCGGATCGATCGGGATCGCGCGGAACATGACGCCCCGGCGCGCAGGGAGCAAGTGCAGGCTGTAGCCGCGCTCAGCGATCGCGGCGGTCGTGCCACACATCTTCAGCTCGATCGCCAGCAACTCTGGCGTATTGCCGAGCCGCAGACCCATGACCATCTCCCCTCCCCCGGCGTCCACCAGACGGTGCACGGCAGAGGAGTAGTGCTCCATCTCCTGCTTGTATCGCTCGAGGTCCAGCTTCAACGCGCCTTCACGAGTGAAGGCTCCCGTCGTGACGTAACGGAACCCGAGCATGGCCACGAGGCAGATCGCGAACAGGACGGCCCCGATGGACCCCACCGCCACGAACTGCTCGAGGGCCTCCACGAGGCCCGGGGGCGGGCTGTCGCTCATGAGTCCTACTCCTTTCAGCGCACATCACTGAGCACCGAGGAGAGGGAGGGGCGCCAGCGCCATGCCCTGCGCCCCTCCCCCGATCCCATCGGTGTCAGTTGGACGGCGCAGCCCACGGGTCGGTCGCGGGGGTCTCGCCCTGGCCGTTCTTCGTGGCGGAGCCGGCGCCGAACTTGGTGCTGAGCCCGACCTCGCCGAACCGGTCGCTGACGAGCACGTAGGTGAAGAACTTCTCCTCGCCGTCCTTGGAGTAGGTCCGCGTCTCCTCGGCGCCGTGCACCAGGACCCGGGTGCCCTTCGTGACCGCGTCGGCCAGGTGCTCGGCCTGGCGGCCCATGACCTTGACGTTCTTGAACGTGGCAGGGGCGTCGACCCACTGGTCGTTGGCGTCCTTCGTGCGGCGGTTGATCGCCACGCGGAACTCCGCGACCGGCGTCCCCTTCTTCGAGGTGAAGGTCAGCTTGGGCTCGTCGGTCAGGTTGCCGGCGAAGGTGGTGATGTTGTCCATGATCTTGCTCCTTAGGGTGTGTGCTTTGTGATGTGTCTAGTTTAGCGCATCTAGCGTGAGAGTCAACGGGTTTCGCTGCGATTCTTGGATCTTTCCTGAGGCAAATTCGACCCGGCAGCAAGGCGGCCCGTCTCCCCTCTCCTCGGTGCCGGGCTTTAGGCGTTGACGCACCAAGAGGTCGGGCGGGAGCCGGGGTTCGCTACCCCTCTCCCGCCCGACCTCGGTCGGCTGCGGTTGCGCTTCGGGCTCAGGTCGTGAGCGTGTTGAACTGGTCCGATTCGTACGAGTGCGAGCAGTGACCGCACCACAGCCACTGCTCGCCGGAGTCGTCCATGTCGCGCTCCCAGCGCATCGGCATGCCGCACGTGGGGCAGGCCGGCCTCCAGCCGGCAGCTGCGAGCTGGTTCGCCAGGGGCGCGACGGCGTCCCAGTCGCTGGTGTCGATCGCCTCTGCGATCCGGGCGAGCAGGCCCGCGATCGCGTCTCGGACCTGGTCGCGGGCCTGCTCGTTCGCGGAGTCAGTCATGGCGATCAGACGATCTCGTGCGTGAGCCAGTCGTAGACCTCGTGCACCCCGCAGAAGGCTGCGGCCTGGTGCGCGCGGTGCTTCGACGCGAACAGGCTCGCGTGGGTCGCGCCGGGCGTGTCGACACAGTAGACGGGCTTGCCCTTCTCGATGAGGGCCTCGGCCTGCATGACGGTCAGTTCGTGGAGCCGGGGGTACTCCTTCGCGGCCTGGGGTGCGGCCTCCGCCTGTGCGGTCTTCGTCATCATGGCGTTTTCTCCTTGAGGTGTGCGCTTTGTGATATGTCTAGTTTAGCGCATATAGCGCACAGGTCAAAGTCCCTGAGCGGTTTGCTGGCAAGATCCTCCGATCCCTTGCCCCACGTGTCGCGCTCGGCCGCCACGGATCCGTCACCCCTGCACAGCACGGCGTCTCCCCTCTCCTCGGTGCCCACAGCTGGAGCATCGAGGAGAGGGGAGACGGTCGGGCCCCCACTCCCCCGGGTCAGTCGCCTCCCGCGGCTGCGTCATCTGTGCCGCCCGCGCTGTCCGTGTCGGCGCCGAGCTCCCAGCACCAGGCGCGCGAGCCGAGGTGATAGAGGCCGTCCTCGTCGGGCCCGTACTCCTCGACCGGCGCGTCCGCGAGCCACACCCGCAGGAGGCCGGCGCTCGTGACCTCGTACCGGAAGATCTCCGGGGTCAAGGCGATCGCCGCGTCGAGCACCTTGGTTGCGGAAGCCAGCGGCATTCGGACGATCAGCCATCCGTTCCAGTCGCTGTTCGCGGCGTACTGGCCGACAGAGCCCCGCGGGGTGGTGGGCTTTGAGGTGACCCTCGGTGCCTACGCGTCGCCGTTGTCGATGGCGGCGACGGGGTGAGTATTGCTGGTCTCGTAGAGCTTGGCCATGGAGCCTTCTGAGAGGTAGCGGCGCTCGCCGGCGATCCATTCGTCGTGCATGTCGATCAGCACGGCTCCGACGAGTCGGATGACGGCGGCGGCGTTGGGGAAGATGCCTACGACCCGGGCCCGGCGCTTGATTTCCTTATTCACGCGCTCCAACGGGTTGGTCGACCAGACCTTGCGCCAGTGCTCGCGCGGGAACGCGGTGAAGGCCAGGACCTCGGCCTTGGCGGCGTCCATCAACGGACCGAGCTTGGGGAACCGGGCGGCGAGCTCCTCGCGGGTCTTGTCCCACGCCGCGTGGACGTCCTCGGGCGTGGGCTGGGCGAAGATCATCCGGAACGCGGTCGCCACGAGCTCGGCCTGCCCCTTGGGCACGTGAGCGAGCAGGTTGCGCGCGAAGTGGACCCGGCACCGCTGGTGCGCGACACCCTGGAACGCCCGGCCCAGCGCCTTGACCAGTCCGGAGTGCTGGTCTGAGATGACCAGCTGCACGCCGGCCAGGCCGCGCTGCTTGAGGCTGAGCAAGAAGGCGCGCCAGAAGACCTCGTCCTCGCTGTCGCCGACATCTAGGCCGAGGATCTCCCGCTCCCCGGTCGCGCTCACGCCGGTCGCGACGACCACCGCCATCGACACCACCTGACCGCCCTTGCCCGGGGCGTTACGGACGTGGAGGTAGGTCGCGTCGAGGTAGATGTAGGGGAACTCGACATGATCCAGACTGCGGGTGCGGAACGCGCCGACCTGCTCATCGAGGTTGGCGCAGATCCGGGAGACCTCGGACTTGGAGACACCGCTGCCGCCCATCGCCTCGACCAGGTCGTCGACCGAGCGGGTGGAGATGCCGTGGACGTAGGCTTCCATGACTACCGCGTACAGCGCCTGGTCGATACGGCGCCGCGGCTCGAGGATGATCGGGAAGAACGAGCCCTTGCGCAGCTTGGGGATGCGCAACTCGACATCGCCGGCCTTGGTGGTCAGCATCCGCGGACGGTGGCCGTTCCGCTCGGCTGTGCGGTCCTCGGTGCGCTCATAGGGCGCCGCGCCGATCTGCTGGGTGGCTTCGAGCTCGATCAGCTCTTGGAGCGCGAGCCGGACCGAATCACGGATGAGATCGACGCCATCACCGGCACGGAACGCCTCGAGGATCTCGGACAGGGCAGACTGGGGCAAGGCCATCGGTGGACCTCTTTCTTCAGTGGGTGCTTGGCCGTACACACCGAAGATCCCGCCGATGGCCGTCTACGTGCTGACGCCCCGCCGCTGCTCCCTCAAACCCCACCACTCCCGGGGACTCTTACTACTGGCCCTCAAAGTGGAGTCCAGCAGAGTGGTGTACGACGGACCTGAGTGAGCGCGTGCCTCCAACGTAGGCGCGGCCACCGGGTGGATCCTTCGAGTGATCTGCGAAAACCGACTCGAAGAAGGACCACGACGATGACCGCTGGACCCAGTATCGACCCTGCACAGTTCCTGAACGAGCAGCTGTCCCAGGCCAGTCCTGATCTGATGCGGGACCTGCTCACCACGTTCGTCAATGCGCTGCTCTCGGCGCAGGCCGACGCGGTGTGCGGCGCCGGCTACGGCGAACGCAGCATGGAGCGCGTCAACTCCCGCAACGGCTACCGGCACCGCGACCTCGACACCCGCGTCGGCACTCTGGACGTCGCGGTTCCCAAGCTGCGCACCGGTTCGCTGTACCCCGAGTGGCTGCTGGAGCGCCGCAAGCGAGCAGAGCGGGCACTGACCAGTGTGGTCGCGACCTGTTACCTGCTCGGCGTCTCGACGCGGCGGATGGACAAGCTGGTGCAGACCCTCGGCATCACCGGCCTGTCCAAGAGCCAGGTCTCGGTGATGGCCAAGGAACTCGACGAGCACGTCGAGCAGTTCCGCACCCGACGGCTGGAGGAGGCCGGGCCGTTCACCTTCGTGGCCGCCGACGCGTTGGTGCTCAAGGTCCGCGAAGGTGGCCGGGTGGTGCCGGTCCACGTGCTGGTCGCCACCGGCGTCAACGCCGACGGGCACCGCGAGATCCTCGGCGTGCAGGTCACCAGCAGCGAGGACGGCGCCGGGTGGCTGGCCTTCTGGAGGGATCTGACCGCCCGCGGCCTGGCCGGGGTCAAGCTCGTCACCAGCGACGCCCACGCCGGGCTGGTGGCCGCGATCGGCGCCACGTTGCCCGGCGCCTCGTGGCAGCGCTGCCGAACCCACTACGCGGCGAACCTGATGTCGGCGACGCCGAAGTCCTCGTGGGGCTGGGTCAAGGCGCTGCTGCACTCGATCTACGACCAGCCCGACGCCGACGCTGTCCACGCCCAGTTCGACCGGGTCGTCGACGCCCTGGCCGAGAAGCTCCCCAAGGTGGCCGAGCATCTGGAGGACGCTCGTGCCGACATCCTCGCCTTCACCGCGTTCCCGAAGGAGATCTGGCGCCAGATCTGGTCCAACAACCCCAACGAGCGCCTCAACCGCGAGATCCGCAGGCGAACCGACGTGGTCGGGATCTTTCCCGACCGGGCCAGCATCATCCGGCTCGTCGGCGCCGTCCTGGCCGAGCAGCACGACGAGTGGGCCGAAGGCCGCCGCTACCTCGGACTCGACGTCCTCGCCCGCGCCCAGGCCGTCGACACCTGCGTCGTCGAGGAGGTGACCGAACCCGAACTCCAGGCCCTCACAGCCTGACCGACACGCCCAACCGAGGGATCAACCTCGTACACCACCCCAGCGGACTTGACCGCCCTCAACGACGGTTGCGCCCTCGTCGACCGTGATCCGGCCCTTGGTCCAGCCGAGGGCCTTCACTGCGCGCGCGTAGCGGTCGTCGCCTGCGGTGTTCGTGTCCATGGTTCCTGCTCCTTCGTAGGTGCGTGCTTTGTGATTTATCTAATTTAGCGCACATAGCGCGCGTTTGGCAATGCTCCTGGGGCGCTCGGTCGGGTGGCCGGTGAGGTCGGCGAGCCGTGGGGGCTAGGATTTGAGGTGCAGTCGCTCCAGATGAGCGTGCTGTGCTTTGTGATAGGAACGGGCGCCGCTCTTGAGCGGCGCCCGTTCCGCCTTCTGCGGGTCGCTAGGCGGCGTACGCCAGGGGCTCGATGACGGCGGCGATGATGTCGCGCGCGGCCGGCGGGGTGACCGCGTTCCCCGCGAGCTTGACCCGCTGGCGGCGGGTCCCCTCCCACATGTAGTCCGAGGGGAAGGCCATGCCTGCGGCGACCTCGTGGGGCTCGAGCATCCGGAACAGGCAGTCGTCGACCTGGGCCTGGGCGGCTTCGAGTTCGCCGGGCGTGATGATCGACTGCTGCGCGGTCGTGGTGAGAGTGCGCAGCGCCTCCCAGATCGGCGTGGTCATCTCGGCCCCGGGCCGGTCCTTGGTGCCGTTGTGACGGGTGACCAGGGCGTAGCGGTCGACCGTGGTGAGGGTGCCGACCGGGTCGGTGACCGGCTGGGAGGTGGTCGCGGTGCCGTAGTACGGCGTGAGCAGGGCGTCGTTGTTGCCCTCCGCGGTGATGGTCCGCAGCTCGCGGTCGACCGGGCGCGCGGAGTTCGCGATCGCGTGCTCGTGGCCGCCCATGAGGGACACGTGCAGCGGCGGCTGGACCAGCGCCATGTGCTCGCGCGTGGTCATGGTCCGGTGCGGGTCGGTGGCCGGTCGGGCCTCGTTGTTCCAGGTCCCGCCGGACGGGGTGAGGAGGGCAGTCTCTGACCGGGTGGTCTGGGTCCGGCCGGGCAGGTCGACCGGGCGGGCGTCCTTGCCGTCGCGGCCTTCGACCGGCACCGCGAGCGCGCGGGTCTGGGTGGCTGTGAGGGCTCGGAGCGGCTCGTCGACGGTCCAGGAGCGGTAGTAGCCGTTGGGGTCGCCGTACGCGCGGTGCTTGGGGTCAGCCGCGTCGTAGGTGTTCCCGGCCGCCTCGAGGTGGACAGGCGCCCAGTAGCGGGCGATGCCCGCGGCGATGCGTGCGCGGGTCTTGACCGCGAGCGGCTTCTTGCGGGCGCCGATCGGGGTTCCGGGGATCGACCAGTCGATCGCGGCGGCCGCGGGGAGCCAGCCGGGCTCGACGATGGTGCCGCACCCGTTCGCACCGCCGTGCACGTAGACGTACTGCTGGCGGTAGCGGCCGACGGTCTTGCCGTTCTTCCACGCCTGCTGGGACTCGATGACCTGGTCGCAGTTCGGGCAGTAGGCCCGAGGGCGGAGCACCTTGTCGAGGTTGGGCGCCTTGTCGCCTCGGCGCCAGCACACGACGTAGATGCGGTCGCGGGACTGCGGGGCCGGTGCTCCGTGCACCTGGGCGTGCATGCTGTTGAGCGAGACGACGCGGAAGTCGTAGCCGAGGTTGGCAAGGGACTTGCACCACAGGCGCCAGGCGGTCGCGTACTTGGCCTGGGTGGCGATGTCGACGACGTTCTCGATGACCATGGCGCGGTAGCGGTGGTGCTCGGCGAAGCGTAGGACGTCGAACATCAGGAGGCGGCTGCGCCGGATCGCGTCGAGCTCGGGGTCCTCGGGCTCTTCCTCGACCAGGTCGGGGTCGAGGAGGTCGAGCAGGTCCATCTCGCCGTCGAGCGGGACCTTGTCGTAGCGGCCGCCGGAGGCCTGCGACCACTTGGTGCACTCCGGGGAGGCCCACAAGACGTCGGTCTGGGGGAAGAAGCGGGGGTTCTCCTCGTGCAGGTCGACCGCTGCGTGGTCGGCCTCGGGGTGGTTGGCGTTGTGGACCTTGATCGCCAGGTCCCAGTGGTTGGCGGCCATGACCACGACGACGCCGGGGATCTGGCCCATGCCGGTTGAGGAGCCGCCACCACCGCAGAACATGTCGGTGACGGTCACTCCCCCACTGCTGGGCGCGACCAGGTTGTTGGTGGGCTTGGGCATCAGCATGCGACGGCCCTCCGCTCAGTGCGGGCGCGGCGGCGCCCGCCGCCCAGGTGGTCCTGGGCGGCGAACGTCACGGTCATCAGGGACGCCGGTCCGTGGCCCGGAGCATGTAGACGCCGGTGTCGATGTAGTGCTGCGAGGAGGCGGAGGTCTCGGTGTCGAACTCGACGCAGGCCGGGATCGCCTCAGGGTGGGCGTTGCCCTCGTTGGCGAGGATGAAGGTCCCCGCCCACTCCCGGCAGACCTGGACGAACCACAGCAGAGCGGCGTCCAGGTTGCTCGGGACCTTTCCGGTCGCCTTCAGGTCGTCGACGAGGATCAGGTGCTCGACCGGCTCGCCGTAGCCGCCGAGGGAGATCTCGATCGGGTCGTGGAGGTTGCCCGACCAGGCGCACGCCATGTCGCCGTCGGCGATGTAGTACTCCAGGCCGGGAGTTCCGTCGCAGTGCCGGCTGTCGTAGCCGAGGATCTTGCTGGGAGTGGTTGCCATGGTCTTGCCCCTTTGCGGTCTGTGCTTTGTGATGTATCTAGTTTAGCGTGACTAGCGTGAGGGTGCAATAGGGATCAGCAACTTTATTTTATGTAATTTAGCGCGACTAGTTCGGACGGGGAGGCTTGTTCGCGCGGGCGCCGCCCGTCTCCCCTCTCCTCGATGCCGGGTTTGTCTGGCATAGCGGCCTGAGCGGGACTAGCGCGGGGCGGCCCGCGGGCCCGGGCGCGACGGCGGGTCATTGGGGGCCGCGCGCCCGGGCCTGTGGTTCAGAAGAGGGTCAGGTCTCCCCCGCCCCTGGCGGTGATGTAGACGTCGCCGCGCCCGTCGTCCTCCCAGCCGTACATTCGGAAGGTCTCGACCTCCCACGGCAGCGGCTCATCGGTCATGGCCTCAGCGAGGGCCCGCTCGGCTTCCTCGAGGTGGGCGTTGCAGACGAACGCGTGCAGGCCCTTGAACCGGTCTCCGTCGAGGAGCACAGTGACCAGGTGCCAGCCGGTCCTCGGGCGCAGCGGGTTGCCGTCGCAACCGGCGGCGCGGCAGAGCAGGCCGCCGCGTCCGCCGGTGCGGCTGACGTCGATCGTCACAGCCACTCGAAGCTCTGGCCGATCAGCGCCTCGTCGCTGGCCTCCACGATGGTCAGGAAGTAGCACCAGTCCCCCGTGGTCTGACCGGTTCCCGTCAAGGCGAACAGGTGGTCGTCGAACCAGTTCTGGCGGTCCCCCGCGCTCGCTCCGCGAGGCAGGGCGGGCACCGTCGCGGTCTCGTAGGCGAGAACCTCCTCGCCCTGGGCGCTGTAGTTCTCGATCCTGACCTTGAGGGTCACGGTGGCCTCGGTCGTCTCGGCGGTCTGCGTGGTGGTCATGCTTCCTCCTGATGGTGTGATGTTTCTGTGCTTTGTGATATGTCTAGTTTAGCGTGACTAGCGCGTTGGGTCTAGAGTTCACGCCCGGAAATGTTCGACCTTTTGTATCCCGAAACCTGAGGTTTTGTGATACGATTGCGTCATGGCGATCAGGTGGACAGACAGTGCTGACAAGCACGGCGTCCCCCGTGACGAGGCGTTGTACGCGGTGATGAATCACCACTACCTCGTCCCTGAGTTCGATGAGCCACGGGTGGGGGAGCGGCGGCCCGATCTGTACATCGGTCCGGCGAGCCTCGGTGGGCCGATGTTGGAGGTCATGCTCACCCGTACCCCACCGCGGGACCTGGAGATCTTTCACGTCATGCCGCTGCGGGAGAAGACCCTGAAGCGGGCCGAGGAAGCCGTAAGGAGTGATGACGACGATGACTAACAAGAGGCAGATGCGCGCTGAGGCTGAGCGCCTGGATCGCGAGCGCTCTGCGCTGGCCGCGAAGGTCGGCGCTGACGACTACGAGCTTCCCGCCGATGTGGTGGTGCACGAGGGGACGGCGCAGACCCGCGCCGCCGCGCGCGCGATGCTGCTCGAGGCGGCCGGGACCGACGAGGAGCGCGACCTGATCCGTAGCGTCGGCGGCCGTCCGGCGCTCGATCCTGAGGGAAAGGCGTCGGTGTCGTGGCGGCTGCGGGTTCCGCCGATGCTCGATGAGCGGTTCCTCGCCCTGGTCGAGGAGGAGGGTCGTCCCTTCTCCGCCGTGCTCCGCTCGGCGGCCGAGGAGTACATCGCTACGCACTCCAAGACGCGCTGACCGCCGTCGGTCGGGTGGCGCGCTCAGCACCGCCCGGCCTCGGCCGGCTCCCCTCTCCTCGGCGCCTTCTTCGCATCAGCCCGCTAGTAGCGCATGGTCAGACCGTTGCGCTATTCCCGCTAAACGGGATAGGCGAGCGCTACGAGGGTGCTGACGCCTACGACGCCCCCGGCGCACCCCGTCGGGGATCAACGGGCTATCTCAGATAGACCGGCTAAACCGGCTAAACCGGCTAGACACGGATGCGCAGGTCAGCCGGCGGCGATGACGACGGCGTCCAGCTCGCGCTGGAGGAGTTCGACGCAGCTGGTGTCGTCGGTCCATCGCGTTGGGGCTGGCGGGGGTGGATGTTCGGCTTGTGGTGGGGGAGCGGTGCGTCGGGCGATCCAGGCCGGGTCGAGGAGACCGTGGTCGACGAGCCAGGTCCACCAGGCGCGGCGCTCGTCGCGGTAGCGCTGGATCTGGGCGCGGACGGCCTCGTCGATGCCGAAGAGTTCGGCCAGGTGAGCCAGCGAGGCATCGCCGAGGGTCCAGCCGCCGTCGACGCGGGTCGCGAGGCCCCATGCGGCGAGGGCCTGGAGCGCTTCGTAGGTCGCGGACGGGCTCAGGCGGGCCCGGGCGGCAATGTCGCGGCCGCCGGCGGGCTCGTCGAGCTGCTCGAGGACGTCGTAGACGAACGCGGCCGCTCGGCCGAGTTCGCGGAAGGCGGCTCGGATGCCGTGGATGCGGCCGCGTCGCCAGGGCTTTGCCGCGCAGGCGGGGGCGAGCAGCGGTGGGATGCGCAGGGCGACGACGTGGGCGTGGATGCCGCGGCCGTTCTGGACGTGGTCGAGCAAGGCTCGGTCGCTGGGTTCGTTGAGGAGTTGGCGCAGGAGCCTGCTGACGGTGCCGTTGTCGGTGTCGGCGCCAATCGCGAGGCTGCGGTTCCCTACGTCGAGCTCGACGGTGCCCTTGCTGAGCGCTAGCGCGGCGAAGGTGTACAGGACGGCTCTGGCCGTGAGGTCGCTGGTCGGTTGGCTCAGCAGCTCGACTGCCGCCAGCCATTCGCGGACGAACCGCTCGACCTGGGACCGAGTCATCGTGCTGTTGCTGGCCTCCTGTGCCCGCGCGCGCTGTGTCTTACGACCGCTAGTGGTGGTTGTGCGGACACGGCTCTCCTGCGGGGCGTGGAAGGCACGTTTGTCGCGCTCTGAGCGCCGCTGGCGTCGGCGGCGCTCGTGGTCGACGGCCTTGCGCCAGTCGCGGCGCAGGGCGCCGTGGCGCTGCTGGTCGCTGTAGCGCGCGTAGAGGCCGGCCAGGCCGC
Source organism: Pimelobacter simplex (assembly GCF_024662235.1). GTDB lineage: Bacteria > Actinomycetota > Actinomycetes > Propionibacteriales > Nocardioidaceae > Nocardioides. The sequence goes on along the minus strand of NZ_CP096278.1, from coordinate 31,214 downwards.
GCCAGGTGCCGTCGTGGAGGCGGCGTACGACGTCGCCGAACTCCCAGCCGGCGGCGACGCAGGACCAGATGAGGCGCTGGCGGACGTCGGAGTCGGTGGCGGGCCTGCCGTCGGCGCGGCGGTACTCCTCGGGGTCGTACTCGCCGGTGCGTGCGATGTGCTGGTAGTCGGCGGCGGGCTCGGTCCAGCCGCGGAGCGGCTCGAGCTGTTCCTCGCCTGCCGCGTCCGCGGGGGAGTGGGGGACCGAAGCCGGTGAGGAGAGGGGAGATCTCGCCCTTTTGCTGTGGCGACGCGTAGCGGTGCCGGCGGCCTCGTGTGTTTCGTGGGTGTCAGCACCCTCGTAGCGCTCGCCTATCCCGTTTAGCGGGAATAGCGCAACAGTCTGACCATGCGCGGCTAGCGCTGTGGTGCGGGCGGTGTCGGGGGGCTGAGATAGCGCGTCGTTCTCGGCGGCTGTGGTCGAGGTGTCGCGGCTGGCCACCTGCGACGTGTCGCGCTCGGCCGACCGCGACACGTCGCGCGCCGCCTCAGCAGCTTCGAGCACGGTGTGGGCGAAGGCGTGCCACGCGGTGTCGTCGTTGGGGGCGTCGAGAGCGGCTTCTGCGGCCTCGATGGGTCCGTCGAGGACCTGGTGGCCACCGCGACGGTGCCAGGCGCCCGGAGGGCGGATGCAGCCGTCCGTGAGGCCCCGCATCGGCATCGCGTCGACGGTGGCGAACAGCTCCTCGAGCGCGACCGCGACCTGGCGGGCCTCGAAGTAGGAGACCGGCGTGCGCAGCGGCACGTACAGGTGCCGGCCACCGCTGACGGAGCGGTCGGAGAAGCGGGCGCTGAGGCCCGCGTCGTCCATGAGGGCCTCGATGGCGGCCAGGTCCTCGTCGACGCCGTCGACGCCGTCGACGCCGGCGTCGACGACGGTGCCGGCGGTGGCCTTGCTGGAGTCGAGGTCGACCACGAAGACCGGTGCGCAGCCGCGCTGGTCGTACAGCAGCACCGCGGCGACCTGCGAGGGCAGCTCCGGGGTGACGTCGCGCTCGCCTCGGCGCGCGAACGTCCTGCCGGTGCGCGAGACGCGCATGCGGCCGTTGGCAGCGAGGCGTACGGCGACGCGTTCCCAGGCTTCGCGGGCCGCCTCGACGGCGGGGTCGACGGGGCGGCTCACCGCGCGCTCCGGAGGAAACCAAAAAATTTCGATCCGAGCGCGTGGGGGAGTGCCGCAAAACGGGCAGAGTCGTCTACTGTAGGCAGCACGAAGCGACCTTTCTGTGAGTCGGCATAGCCGCCTCGTTCATCTCCTTGGCAAGTGGAGCGTGAAGGTTTAAGAGCTTCAGCGAAGGCGACCGGGGCAACGGTCGCCTTTCGCGTTTTCGGGGCACTGCCCCGAGTCACGTCATCCGGTCAGCGGCAGCTCCGGGTGCGCGTGCACATCGCGGGGGTCCGCGATGTCGTAGTTGATGTCCTGGGCCGCGAGAACCAAGAGGTAATCGCTGACCGATCGGAAGCCTTTGCGCTTCGCGACGGCCTTGACAGCTTCACCCATGTCTTCAGGGACACGGGTCCCGAGAAGGACACGTTCTCCACGGTGCGGCTGGGGCATGTCGCCCATCCTTGCGGACGTAACTGTTACAGAAGCGGATTTGGGGGAGGCTTGGGCGTGTCGCTCGGCTCAGGTTGGGGCCGCGCGCAGACTGCTGTACCTCGCCGACCGTGGTTGCGCCGGCTCGCTCGGGCTCGCTGCGGGTCGGTGATGGCCGCCGTGAAGAAGCCGCTCATCGAAGGTAGGGAACCCATGCAAAGATCGAGGGGACCGGGAGGACCGAGGGGTGGCGCGTGGCGGGAGCGGATGGCGATGAGCAGCTGGCGTTCGATCTCTGGGGCACCCCCGAGTCGGCCGCGGACGATCGAGTCCAGCGGGTCGACCGGTCCCGGCGACCGTCGCGGGCGCCTGCGCCGCGACCGCCGGCGGCTGGTGTCCGAGCGGGAGATCAAGAGGCTCTCGACCTATTTGCGGCGGATGGCGGAGAAGAGGAACTCGTCGATGAACCGGTACGGGCTGCTGGCGCAGGCGCACTGGAGGACCCACGCTCCGACGCGGTACGCAGCGCTGGAGGATCCGGCGGCGTACTTCACGACGCTGGGGGAGACGGTGGCCGCTCAGGTAGCGTCGACGCAGGATCGGCTGGAGCAGGGGCTGCCGGCGGAGCTGGAGTACCTGGACCGGGTCGCGCAGCTTCGGACGCTCCAGCGGCAGGCCGAGGAACTGGTCCTGACGGACCTGGTCTACTCGGTGACGGCGGAACCGTCGAGCCGGGCCGAAGAGCTGGAGACGCTGCTGGGGCTGCTGCCCTCGCCGGCGATGCTCGAGGAGCAGCTCGCCCGGCTGACGGCGGAGGCGACCGAGGAAGCCGAGCGGGAGGGGTGGAGCCAGCCGCTGCTCAGCGAGGAGCAGGAGGAGCAGCAGGATCGGCTTCTGGCGCTGCTGCAGCTGGTGCGGCTGGACCGCGACCCGGCGCAGATGAGCGAGGCGGAGCTGAGCGAGCGGATTCAGGCGCTGGCTCCGTTCCTGCCGCCGGAGAGCGCCGCGACCGAGGCGTAGCCCTCGGGCCGGTCTTCCGGCCGCACGCGCAGAGCCAGCTCGCGCCGTCGGGCGCGAAGGCGCGGTTCGCGGCGAACGTGGCCGCGATCGCGACGTCGCGCCAGATCGAGGCCGCAGCGCGGCCGGCGACGGCCGAGGAACAGCAGGTGCTGGCTCGGTGGTCGTCGTGGGGTGCGATCCCGCAGGTCTTCGACGACGAGCGCCCCGAGTGGGCGGCGGAGCGTGAAGAGCTGAGAGGTCTGCTCGACGAGCAGGCCTACGACGCGGCGCGACGCACGACGATCAACGCTCACTACACCGATGCGTCCTACGTCGACCAGATGTGGATCACGCTGCGCGATCTTGGGTTCGACGGCGGAGACGTGCTCGAACCGGGCTGTGGATCGGGGACGTTCATCGGCATGGCGCCCGAGACAGCGCGCATGGTGGGCGTCGAGCTGGACCCGACGACGGCGGCGATCGCACGCGGGTTGTACCCGCAGGCCGACATCCGCACGGAGTCGTTCGCTGAGACCCGGTTCCCGCGCGGGCACTTCGACGCGGTGATCGGGAACGTCCCGTTCGCCGACGTCGCGCTGTACGACCCGCGCCATAACGCCGGCGGGCACTCGATGCACAACCACTTCATCATCAAGTCGCTGGCCATGACCCGCCCCGGCGGGATGGTCGCGGTCGTGACGAGCAGCTTCACGATGGATGCCACCAACCCTGCGGCGCGCCGGGAGATGAACGCGATGGCCGACCTCGTCGGCGCCGTCCGCCTCCCCTCGGGTGCCCACCGTCGGGCCGCCGGTACCGAGGCGGTCACCGACATCCTCATCTTCCAGCGTCGCGCGGACGGCGTCCCGCCGCGCGACCTGCTGTGGGAGACGGTCGGCCCGCGTCAGGTCGAGGGACCTGAGGGCCCGGTCATGGTCCGGGTCAACAACTACTTCGACGAGCACCCCGATCACCTCCTGGGCACCCTGCGGGTCGGCACCGGCATGTACGGCGGCGAGACCGTGCACGTGGTCAGCAGCGACCTGGGTGCGCTCGAAGGGCAACTGGCTCTCGCCCTGTCCGACGTCGTGTCCCGTGCCCGCGAGCGCGGGCAGGGATTCAGCGAGGAGAGGGAGGAGCAGGCGCTCGAGCGGGCCGAGGCGGTCTCGCAGCTCACGGACCTGTGGGACGGCACGATCGTCGCGGACCCCGCGACGGCGGGATTCCAGGTCGCCCACGGCGGCCGCCTGGAGCCGCTCGCGGTGCCCAAGACGCAGGCGGCCGAGCTGCGGCTCCTGCTGGAGCTGCGCGACGGCGCCCGCGGCGTGCTAGAGGCCGAGGCCCGCGACGCCGAGGACACCTCGGCGCTGGCCGAGCAGCGGTCGGCTCTGCGCAGCAGGTACGACGCCTACGTCGAGAAGTACGGCCCGCTGAACCGGTACGCGCTGCGCGGCACGGGTCGCTACGAGCCGGTCACGGACCCCGAGACCGGCGCCGCGGTGATCGACCCGGCTACCGGCGAGGCCGAGCGCGGGGCTGAGGTGATGGCCCGGATCACCCCACGCTCGATGGTCACCTTCCGCCAGGACCCGCACAGCGCGCTCGTGCGGGCGCTGGAGCGGTTCGACGAAGAGACCCAGACGAGCACGCCGTCCTCGTTGCTCGTGCAGCGCGTGGGCGCCCCGCGGCCGGTCCAGCAGGGCGCCGAGACGCCCTCCGAGGCGATCGCGCTCTCGCTCGACCAGACCGGTCGGGTCGAGCTGCCGCTGGTCGCACGCCTCCTCGGCGTCGACGAGACAGAGGCCCGCGCCCGGCTCGGCGACCTGGTCTACGACGACCCCAAGAGCGGGCAGCTCGTGCACGCCCCGGAGTACCTCTCCGGCGACGTCCGGGCCAAGCTCGACGCCGCGATCGAGGCGGCCGCCGTCGACGACCGGTTCCAGGTCAACGTCGACGCTCTGCGCGAGGTGCTGCCCGACCCGATCGGCGTCGACGAGATCGAGGCTCGCCTCGGCGCGGTCTGGATCAGCGCCGAGCTGCACCAACAGTTCCTGGCCGAGCTGCTCGACGACTCCACCGTGCGGGTCGAGAACCCGCTGCCAGGGGAGTGGGAGGTCCGCGGCCAGCGAGCGGGCATCCGCGCGACCAACGACTGGGGCACCGGCCGGCGGCCGGCGACCGACCTTGCCCAGGCACTCATGGAGCAGAAGCGGGTCGAGGTCGCCGACGAGGTCGAGGGGCCCGATGGGCGCAAGCGGCGGGTCATCAACCCCGTCGAGACCACCGCGGCGCAGGAGAAGGCCGACGCCCTGCAAGAGCGGTTCGGCGAATGGGTCTGGGAAGACCCTCAACGAGCCAGCGAGCTCGCGGAGATCTACAACCGACGGTTCAACTCGATCCGCCTGCGCGACTACTCCTCGGCCGGTGACTACCTGACGCTGCCCGGCCTGACCGCCTCGATCCAGCTCCGCGATCATCAGCGGGCCGCGGTCGCGCGGATGATCGCAGAGCCCTCGGTGGGGCTCTTCCACCAGGTCGGCGCGGGCAAGACCCTGGAGATGATCTGCGGCGCCACCGAGATGAAGCGGATGGGCCTGGTCTCCAAGCCCGCCGTCGTGGTGCCCAACCACATGCTCGAGCAGTTCTCGCGCGAGTGGCTGCAGGCCTACCCCCGCGCGCGGGTGCTCGCCGCGTCGACGGCGGACCTGACCGGCGACAAGCGCCGGCTCTTCGTCGCCCGGGCGGCCGCGAACGACTGGGACGCGATCATCTTGACCCAGGGCGCGTTCAAGAAGATCGGCCTCTCGGCCGACTTCGAGTCCGAGTACATCGCCCGTCAGCTCAGCGAGCTGCGCACCGGCCTGGACGCGGCCAAGGGCGCGGACAGCATGAGCGTCAAGCGCATCGAGAAGAAGATCCTGGCCGTCGAGGAGCGGCACAAGAAGGCGCTCGCGATGCCGCGCGACCCGGGCGTGAACTTCCAAGACGCCGGCATCGACTACCTCGTAGTCGACGAGGCGCACATGTACAAGAACCTGGCCACCGTCTCGAACATGCGCGACGCCGCGATCGAGGGCTCTCAGCAGGCCACCGACTTGCACATGAAGCTGGAGTACCTGCGCGGCAAGCACGGGGACCGGGTCGCGACGATGGCCACGGCGACGCCGCTGGCGAACTCGGTGACCGAGGCCTACGTCATGCAGCGCTACCTGCGCCCCGACCTCCTCGAGGCCGCCGGCGTGACGTCGTTCGACGGCTGGGCAGCCACGTTCGGCTCCCAGGTGACCGAGATGGAGATGGGCCCGGCCGGCGGGTTCCGCCTCAAGACCCGGTTCGCGAAGTTCCAGAACGTCCCCGAGATGCTGCGCATGTGGCACGTCTTCGCCGACGTCAAGACGGCCGAGGATCTCAACCTCCCGGTGCCCGAGCTGGCGCCACGAGCCAGCGACGGCAAGCGCGACATCGAGACCGTCGTCCTCCAGCCCACCCCCGAGCTGGAGGACTACATCGCCGAGATCGCCGATCGGGCCGAGAAGGTCGCCAGCAAGGCGGTGAGCGCGGCCGAGGACAACATGCTCCTCATCTCCACCGACGGCCGCAAGGCCGCGCTGGACCTCCGGCTGGTCGACCAGGACGCTCGCCAGTCCGGGACGGTCAAGCTCGATGCGGTCGCCAACAAGATCCTCACCCGCTGGGAGGCGACCCGCGACAACGTGTACCTCGACGAGGTCACCGGACAGCCGAGCGAGATCCGCGGCGGGATGCAGATGGTGTTCTGCGACCTCGGTACGCCGAACGCCACGCGCTGGGACGCCTACAACGAGCTGCGCGCGAAGCTGATCGATGGCGGGATGCCACCCGACGGCATCAGGTTCATCCACGACGCGAAGAACGACGCCGCCAAGGCGCGGCTGTTCGCCTCCGCGCGCAGCGGCCACGTCGCGGTCCTTATCGGGTCGACCGGCAAGATGGGCGTGGGCACCAACGTCCAGGCGCGGCTGACCGACCTGCACCACATCGACTGCCCGTGGCGCCCCGCCGACCTCGAGCAACGCGACGGTCGCGGCATCCGCCAGGGCAACCAGAACGCCGAAGTCGGCATGTTCCGCTACGTCGTCGAGCGCTCCTTCGACGCCTACTCGTGGCAGACCGTGGGGCGCAAGGCGACCTTCATCGCCCAGGTGATGCGCGGCCGGCTCGACACCCGCGAGATCGAGGACATCGGCGACACCGCCCTCTCGGCGGCCGAGGCGAAGGCTCTCGCCTCAGGCAACCCGCTCGTGCTGGAGAAGGCCAGCGCGGATGCCGCGTACCAGAAGCTGCGCCGCCAGGAGGTCGCCTTCCACCGCGCACAGGCCGCCCTGCGCCAGACCCGGCACAGCGCCGAGGCGCGTATCGAGCGCCGCGAAGGCGAGGTGGCTGCGCTGCGCACCGCAGCCGGGCGGACCATCGACACCACCGGCGAGGCGTTCACGATGAGGGTCGCCGGACACCTGGCGACCACTCGGCCCGACGCGGCCGCCTCGATCGCCGCGTGGGCCACACGCAACCAGCCCGTCATCTTGGCGACCTCCCGCCACGACGAGCCACTAGCGCTCGGCACCCTCGGCGGCCACGAAGTCACCGTCACCGGCGACCGCTCGCTGCTGGGCAGCGACCACATGGTGATGGTCGGGCTCCGCGACGTCCCCGGCTCCGAGCACCGTACGTCCCTGCGTGAGCTCCAGAGCGCCAGCGTGGGCACCATCCGCGCCATCGAGAACAAGGCCGTCGCGATCGAGCGCCGGATCGGCACCTACGAGGCGGAGATCGCGGAGGCACACCGCACCGTCGCCGACGTCGACAGCAAAATCGGTCGCCCCTTCCCGCACGCCGGGGACCTGGCGACTGCCCGAGCACGCGTCGAGGAGGTCGACGCGGCTCTTGCCGCCCAGGCCGCACCACCAGAGCCCGCGCAGGCGGCACCATCCGCCCCTGGCGCCGGCGGGGCCGAGCTGAGCCCTGCTGCCCGTGCAGCGCTCGAGGCATCGGGGCATGGTCGCCGCCCGACCGGGAGCACCATCAGCCAGGCCGCCCCAACCGACCCAACGCAGCGCACGGCATCCGGTGACCCTGCCGACGCGCGCGTGAGCCGCGCTCCAGAGAACCCACGCCCGCACGGCCGGCCCCTGGGCCGCTGACCACCCACAACACCAGTCCGCTACACCCGCTAGACCCGACATGCCCGCTACGCCCGCTAAACGAGAAAGCAGAAGCAGACACTTAGCCGCGCGGCGCTCCCCCCCTCTCCTCGCTGCGGGGTTAGGTTCTAGCCTCCGGCGATCGGACTCGCAGCGCCACGTGGCCGGCGCAGCGACGGTGGCGCGCCGCTCCAGTTCGGGTCCACCGGGACCAGGATCAGCTCGTTGCGGCGGAAGCGCCCGAACTTCCACTGGCTCTCGGCGTAGGTGTCGTCGCGGTAGAAGACCAGCGCACGACCCTTGCGGTCCGAGGGATGCGGCAGCTCGACGATCACGCCGCGGTGCGGCTTCAGCCGCCCAATGCTCGGGATGAGCACGAACACGATGTCGTCGTAGGGCCGCCACGCGTCGCGCTTCGGAGGGTTGGCAGCCACGCCACCACGATAGAACACATGTTCGATGAGGCGGAGAGACAGCGACGATGCAGGGACCCTAGGACGAGGGGGCGTCGGCCTGACCCGGCGTGCGCGGCTCTTCGCCGGCGACGAACTTCTTGAGCTCGTCGACGAGGAAGTTGAGGCGCTCCTCATCGACGGCGTAGATACCCGCACGGCGCCCGCGGCTCTCGGGTCGTCCGACGACGACGCCGGCGTCAATGAGGATGCGCGTGTTCGCGGAGACGATCGGGGCAGTGAGGCCAAGCGCGCGGACCGCGTCGACCTGGGAGCCGGGGTTGAGCCGATAGTGCCGGATGAGCGCGGCGAGGGCCTGCGAACCCAGAACCCGCAGCGCGACCTCGACACTCACAGGGAGCGGAGGGTCGGGGCGGACAACGACGGGCACGGCGTCATTGTGCCGTTGAGCGAATCCGCGTAAGGACCAAGGCTCTTTCTAGTCTTTAACACAAGAATGATGGTACCTTGACTTGCCCGTTTCGCCAGGAGGTGTCGAGGCCCGGCGAAGCGGGGGACGGGCTGGAGTTCGCAGGAACGGGTCGCCTATGGGGGAGGCCTTGAACTGCAAGGAACCAGCACGGGGCGCCGGCGCCACGCGCTGCGCCAGGTGGGGCCGGACGACGAAAGGGATTGGATCCCCTGGACGTCGTCCGGCCGCACTTCCAGGGCTGAAGAAGAGGGGGTAATGACACCCGTGCTCATTACGCAGATCACTGTGCGAGATGGATCACGGGCGGCATTCGGGGGTCAAACGAACAGGAACGGTGGCAAGTCGTGACAAGTTCACTTAGGTTGGTTCGCGTGAATCACACGCGGAGGATTTCGGGAGCAGGCAGCGTCGCGATCGCTGTTCTGCTGGGCCTGGTGATGAGCGCGCTCGTCAGCGCGGTAGCGCCGGCGCGTGCTGCTGCGGAGACGACGGCGTGCGCGCAGACAGCGTCGGTGACCACAGTCAAGGGCCTGTCGTGGGCTGTGAACTCCTACCCCGAGCGGCTGCGGTTCAAGGTGCGCAAGGTCGGGCGGATGTTCAAGGTCCGCGCGACCGCGACGGTCCGCGTCTCGACCACGGGTTCCTACAAGGTCACCGGTGTGGTCGACCGTTGCGCCGGCGGCGTCTCGGCGCCGGAGACGGTGACGCTGACGATGCGTCCCGAGGCGGCGCGCTCGGTCGCGAAGAGCGCTGTCGCCAAGCACCGCAAGGCGGCGCGGGCGAAGAAGACGGCCCGCAAGAACGCCGTGACGTCGGCGCGCGTTGAGGGCCGCACTCTGACCATCCGTGCGCTCGACGCGGCCGCGCGCGCGAACGCGCAGCGCGAGCTGTCGAAGCTGCTCGGCGCCCAGGTCAACAAGGCCGCGATCCGCGCCGCGGTGCTCGCCGAGATCAACGCGCGCCGAGCGGGGGAGAGCCTCGCGGCCTTCCAGACCCTCTCGGCAGCGGAGCCGCTGGCGGACGATTGGGCTGAGACGACCAAGGACGGTCCGTACGGACACGACAGCGACCCAGTCACGGGATACAAGGCTGATCTGGCTGGGCTCGGCTGCAACCCGCCGCTGAGCGGGTATTCGCCGGGCCACCTGGAGGCCTTGCACTACGGCGCATCGGGGTCAGCGACCCAGATCGCCACCTGGGTAGTCGACTCCTGGATGGATTCGCCGGGCCACCGCGGCATCCTCATGTCGCCCTCGATGAAGTGGGCTGGTGTTGGACTCGCATTCAGCACCGAGAGCGAGATCTGGGCGGTCGTGCTTCGTACAACGAACGAGGACTGCACGAACGTCGCGGGCTAGCCCCGCACGTCGTCCCCAAAAGAGACTCCTCGTCCGTCGCACCAGGCGGCAGATGAGGTCGACCTGACGTCGGGGCAACGAAACGCTTCGCTGCGACGTCATGTCGGAAAACTGAAGAACCCCCGCCACCCGAGATCAAAGCTTGCAGGCAGGAACTCAGGTGGCGGGGTCCATCCCCTATGAGAGGACCCGAATAGTGTTCCACCTTCACCCCCCGCCGCGCCTCACCTGGCGCAATGCGGTCCAGACGGTCGTCGGCGTGCTGACCACGGCGCTGACCCTGGCGCTGGTGCTGAGCGGCCTCGCGGTCGCGAACGCACCCGCCGCTGGGGCAGCGACGGCGACGGTGAACGCGGCCGCGAAGACGGCAGCCAAGACGGTCAAGGCGGCGTCGAAGGCGGTCGGGCCGGTCGCCCGGGCGGCGGCACCGAAGTCGGCGTGTCGTCCCTACGACCCGAACTTGCGCAACGGTGTGTGCGTGAGGTTCGCCGACGGCCGCGTGACGTGGCTGGGCAACCTGACGAACCCGAAGGGTCGGATCTTCTTCTGCATCGACAAGGGCAAGGACTCGCGCCTGCCCGCGTCGGCGCCGATCAAGTCGACCAAGGACCTCAAGAGTCAGTACGGCAAGGCGATCCGCAAGCAGGAGCGCGCCGCGCTCAACTACGTGATCCTCGAGTACGCCACGGGCGCCGGGGACACGGACGCGGCTGCCATCCACTACCTGATCCGCCTGGTCATGTCGGACACCAAGGGCCAGCTGCCCGGCAACCTGCGCGTCGGTGACGAGGTCCCCGGCCAGGGCGCCGTCCCGGACGCCGTGATCAAGCGTGCGCGGGTGATGTGGAACAAGGCGTCGGCCTACTACGGCCCCTGGACGCTCCAGCTCACCGGCAGCACCGCTGACATCAAGGTCGGCCAGACCCGGACCCTGCAGGCCTCGGTCGTCTCGGCGGCGGGCAAGCGTGTCCCGGGCGCGAAGATCACCCTCGCCTACAACGACCGCGTCTCCGGTCCCACCACGGTGACGAGCCTCGGCGACCGGAATGTTCCGGTGACCATCACCGCCCGCAAGGCCGGCACGCTCGCGATCAACGGCTCGATCGTCGGGCCCGCCGGCGAGGGCAAGCTGTTCGACCCGCCCAACAATGGCATCCAGCGCGGCTGGATCGCGCAGAAGGAGTCCGACACCGCACAGCTGCGTCTCTCGGGCGAAGTCCGGTTCGGCGAGCCCGTGGTCTTCACCGTCACCTCGAGCAAGCTCGTCGAGCCGGGCGAGGAGTTCTTTGACAACGTTCACATCGAGAACCTCCCGGCCGGCGTCACGACGACGGCGACCGCGCGTCTCTACGGCCGCTACGAGGCGCAGCCGACGGCGACCGACTGTCAGCCTGCTCAGCTCGCCAAGACCGTCACCTTCCCGGTGAACGGGTCGGGCGACTACAAGACCCCGAAGGTCTCCGTCTCCGAGGAGGGCTACTACACCTGGGTGATCACGCTCGCCGCGACGGCCGACACTATCGCGGTCACCACGCCGTGCGGCATCGTCCAGGAGACCACCCTGGTCTCGCACCCGCTGCTCGCCGTCACGGCATCGACGCAGATCTCCGCGCAGCGCAGCCGCGCCGGCGACAAGATCTACGACACCATCAAGCTGAGCGTGCCGGAGCACGACGAGCCGCTGACCCAGGACCTGAAGGGCGAGTGGACCGTGTTCGGTCCGGTCGCCCCGATCAACGGGTCTTGCGAGGGTGTCAGCTACGCCAACGCTGGCGTGCTGGCGACGGCTCCCTTCACCGTTGCTGCCGGTGACATCGTCGATGGCCACGAGCTGAAGACGCCGGAGGTGCTCGTCCCGGCCGCGGGCTGCTTCTCCTACGGCGAGGAGATCTTCGCCAACGACGAGATCGCGCCGTACTCGCACCCGGTCGGTCAGGTCTCGCAGACCACGCTCGCGGACAAGAACAAGCCGACGATCGCCACGCAGGTCTCGGCGCAGAAGATCCTCGTGGGCGGTACGACGTTCGACACCATCATGGTCTCGGGCCTCCTGCCCGGGCAGACGGTCGAGATCATGTACACCAAGTACGGTCCGGTCGACGCCGTCAACGGCAAGTGCGACCTGCCCGCCTCGGCGTGGGTCGACGCACCGGTCTTCGACGAGGGCTCCGTCATCGCGACCGGCAACGGTCCGATCACCACCCCGGTGAGCAAGCCGGTCCAGGCGCGCGGCTGCTACTCCTACGGTGAGCGGCTGATCGGCAACGACGTCGTCGAGAACGTCGAGCACCCGGTCGGCCACGTCACCCAGACCACGCTCGCTGACAAGGCCGCCCCGGCGGTCAAGACCTTGGTCTCGCGCCAGATCGCCTTCACCGGCGGCCGCCTGCACGACACGGTGTGGGTCACCGGCCTGCTGCCGGGCGTCCAGGTCCGCGTCTACTGGACCCTGTACGGCCCGATGAAGCCGGTCAACGGCTCCTGCAAGGCCGTCAACTGGGACCGGCCCAAGGCGCGCGCCAAGGTCGTCGACAAGGGCTCGTTCATCGCGTCGAAGAACGGCAAGTACAAGACGCGGGTCTCGAAGAAGCTCAAGAAGGCCGGCTGCTACACCTACGGCGAGTCGGTCAACGAGTCGACGACGAACTACCCGCACGAGCACAAGCCGGGCAAGAAGTCGCAGACGTCGCTGGTGAAGAAGCCGCGTCGTCCCGACATCCCGACGGGCCCGGCCGGGTTCGGCCGCAGCGTGGTGGCCAAGACCGTCGGCGCCTACCACCCGTTCTGAGGTAGGAGCTGATGAACCGCAGCCTCATGTACCGGGTCTGGTCCCGGGTTCGGCTGGCCCTCGGTCGTGGGGTTGCGCTCTCGGGGGTTATGGGGGTGGTCGGGGTGGTCGTCAGCCTGGTGCTGGCGGCCGCTCCGGCCCCCGCCGGGGCCCTCACCCCACCCACGTCGACCGTTCAGACGACCGCCGATCCGCTTGCTCCGCGGTCCTCCGTCTCCTCGGTGCTGAACATTCCGATGCTTCGGACGCGCGCCTCGGTGCGCACGGTCGGCATGCGAGCTGGCGCCGTTGCGGTGCCGGCCGATGTGAGCGTCGTGGGCCGCTGGCGCGGCTCGCGCCCGTGGTCTGCGAAGTCCGGCTCGAGCATCCTGGTCGCCCACGTCGCCGACGGCGCTGGGCGTCCGGGGGCGTTCGCCTCGATCGAGCGCCTGCGCAAGGGCGCGCGGATCGTGTGGACGGTCGGCGGCGAGCGGAAGGTCTTCCGGGTCGTCGCGAAGACCTTCACCAAGCGCACCGCGAGCCTGCCCGAGCGGATCTGGCGCCACGACGGGCCGCGCACGATCAGCCTCGTCTCGTGCGCCCGCAAGCGGGTCTACGCCTCGGGGTTCTACCACTACACGCACAACGTCACGGTCACTGCCCGGCTGGTCAGCGGTCGGTGACGTAGCAGGAGGAGAGGCGACCATGGCGACACGGATCCCCGCCGGCGTGCGGCGCGCGACGCGTCCCTACGCGGGCGCCGCGATCGTCGCGGGCGCGGCGGGGCTGGCGAAGTCCGCTGGCGCTCCCGCGCCGGTCGTGGGCGTCATGATCGTCGTTCCCCTGCTCGCCATGGCAGCGGTGCTGCTGTGGAGGCGGTACTCGTCATGAGCGCAGCCGCCATGAACGTCCCGGGGCGTCCCCAACCCTCATGCCCCGGGCGATCGGCCAGGTGGACACGTCCGATTGGACCTCCGTGCGATCCCCTCATCGCGCGTCGAGGTCGCTCCAGGCGCAATGTCCCCGGCCACCAGGCGCCGCCGAGCGTTGCCCAGCTCGGCGGCGCCACCCACCATCACGCTTCCCGACAGGCATCGGCGAGAGGGCTCGACATGCCAGGTCGAGCCAGATTCCGCGGAAATCGGCGATACGTTCGCGCGCTCACAGGCTTACAGTGCCTCCCACTGGTCTTGGCGGTCCCCGTCAGGGCAGGAACGAAGGATCTCGGGATGAACCAACGGGCTTGCGCCCCTGGGATGCGCGCTACCCCCAGGGCGGTCGCACTATGAGCGATCACCACAGCGACGGCCAGCGCAGCGAGCCGCTGGTCCGCATCGAGCTCGACGGCGACGCCGTGCGGGTCAACGGCGACCTGGTCAGCCATGACGGCAGCCGGTCACTGCACGAGGTCGGCATCGAGGCGGCCGCTGAGCGGTTCGCGCAGCCGCTGCAGCGCCCGGTCGTCGCGATCGCGGTTGACGCGACGGGGCGCATCGAGCTCGTCATCCACCCGGACGGCTCCACGAGCGACTTCAGGGTCCTCGAGGACCCGGAGCCCGTGGCACCGGCGTCGGCGCAGGCGGGATCGGCTGAGGCAGCTCTCCCGGACGCGGCCGAGATGGTCGACCACCAGAGCACCGAGGAGAAGGGCGACGTCGCTGAGGCGGCCGCCGTCGACGGTGAGCATGCGCCGACGGCGACGGCGCCCGCTGTCGCGGTACCTGTCGATCCTGGTCATGGTCGCCGCCGTTCCTCGGGCCGGGTCGTCGCAGCGGTCGTGGTCGTGATGCTGGCGGCTCTGACAACCGGGGGCGCGGTCCTGCTCACCGGGGGAGCGGACGGCGAGCCAGCCCGCGCTGGCACCAAGACGCCGACCTCGGCACCGTCGTCCTCAGCCCCAACCTCCGCACCAACCTCGGCACCAACGCAGGAGCCGACCGCGGCTCCGCCGGTGGCTGTGCAGAAGCCGAAAGTGCGGGCGCGCGGAGGCGTGAACCGGATCGAGCTGAAGATCACCGCGCGGCAACGTCCTGCGCGTGCCGTGGTCGTGATCGATCCCGCAGGACCGCGCACGTCGGTGCGGCGGGTGATCACGCTCACCGAGCGGTGGACGACGTTCACGCTGAGCAAGCTCCCTGCCGGCCGGACGACGTGGACGGTCCGAGTCGTCGGCGCGGAGCCGGTGACCGGGACTGTTCGTGTGACCGCTCCGCCGCGTTCGAGCGGCGGCACCTCGTCGGGCTCGTCGGGAAGCACCGGATCGTCCGGGAGCTCGAGCGGAGGGACGACCGGCTCGGGAACCTCGGGCGGCGGCACGGGCTCCGGTGGCGGCTCAGGCGGTGGCAAGAAGCCGCGGGGCCCGAAGGGCATCAACGACAACCCACCGCCGGGACCGCGGCCATGAGACGGCACGCCGGCACAGAACATGCAGATCGAGGGCCCACGCGTGGCCCCTGGGGGAAGGAAGAACCGATGACGAATGCACTGAGCAACCCGGACACGGAGGGGCAGAAGCAGGCCCGCACACTGGTCCTCGTCGGCGCGCTGGCAGCGATCACGGGCGTCTTGGCATGGCACGCCGCGAACACGTTGTGGGCGGGGCGTCGACCCGACGAGCTGGATTCAACGGCCTTCCTGCGGGTCGTGGTCGCGACGATGCTTCTCCCCACGGCGGCCGTCGTCCTGATCGGAGTCGGGCAGGGCATGGTGCTGCTGGGGCTGCTGCGCTGGTGGGTGATGCCGCGCAACAGAGGTCCGTGGCAGCTCACGATGGCTGGGCTCGCCGCGCTGGTCTCGCTGACGGTCGTGACGCAGGGCGTCACGATGGCTGAGGCCGAGGCCGCAGCCGGCGGCCGGTGGGCCGGCTACTCCATCAAGACCACCAAGTACGCCGACTCCTCCTGGATCGGCGGCCGCAGCATGGGCGGCCAGCACGTCTACCGGCTGGAGCCGCGCAAGCTCAACGTGAAGTCCAAGTATCGACCGGCAGTCCCGGTCTCCGACCTCAACGGGTCGGCCGCGAAGCCCTCGGCGCGCAACACCAGCGTCGCCGCGTGCGTGCTCGCGACCTACGGCAACCTCAAGGACCGTATCCAGGCGGCCGCGGTCGACGCCGTCACCTACCACCTCCTCAGGGGTGGGAAGTGGCGGATCTCCAAGGCTCGCGGCGCGGCGCGGATCCGTCAGGCCGGGCAGAGCAAGTACGTCCGCTCCTACGCGAAGTCGATGCTGGCGGCCTGCGCCAAGACGGCCGGCCCGTACCGAGTCAGCATGACCTCGACGACCGCCGCGGTCGGATCGGCCACGAGGGTGACCTACACGATCAAGTCCGCCTCGGGGCTCGGCCTGGCCAACGTGCCAGTGACGTTCAGCTACGGCGGCGCGACGCCAGTCGAGTACACCAACAGCGAGGGCACCGCGACGGCCAACTTCGACGTGACGCAGTCGGGGATCACGACCGCGACCGCCCGCGCTGACCGGGTCCCGGAGTGGCGCCTGCTCGTCCGCGCGCCCAAGAACAAGCGCGCTTCTGCCGTCGCCGTCGCGGGCCGGCTGACCGCCATCGCCTCGAGCACCTCGGTGCGGGCGTCGGGTTCGCAGTCGGTGAGCGTCGCCAACGCCGCCTCGGCCCTGCGGGTCGGCCAGCTCCTCGGTGGCTCGTACACGATCGCGGGCGGCTCCGGGACTCGGAGCGTGACGCGCTCGTACTACGGCCCCTTCGACACCTCGGCGAGCAACTGCAGCTCCCCGCGGCCCTACACCTCGTCGACGTCGACCAGCACGAACGGCCGATACTCCCTGCCGTCCTGGCTCCCTCCGAAGTCGGGCTACTACCGTGCGGGAGTCGCGGTCGGCGGCAACGACCTCAGCACCGCCGCGTCCACGTGTGGGACGCCGGTGCGGGTGATCAAGCAGGCGGCGATCGCCCAGGACCGGCCAGCCGGCCGCAGCCGCCAGGTCAAGATCGGCGAGGGCTTCAACGTCACCGTCAAGGTGAGCGGGTTCGACCGGGCCGAGGGCCACACCGTGGTCTCGCGGCTCTACGGACCGTTCGCGAGCAAGGACAACGCCCGCTGCACCGAGGCCAAGCGGGTCGCGAGCAAGAACCAGAGCCGCAACGTCTCGGGCAACGGCGACTACACGATGGGCAAGGCCGTGATCACGGCCAAGGCCAACACAGGCTGGTACGTGTGGCAGACCACTCTCTCCTCCGGCGACCTGATCGCCGGAGGGACGTCGAGCTGCGGCGTCCTCTACGAGGTCGTGCGCTGATGTCCGGCACCGCGGGTCCTGAGGTGTTCGCCGTTCTCAACGAGAACGCCGCGACCCTCACCACCTCCGAGGGGAGCGAGGAGTGCTCGGCCACGACTCACGCAGACCTCGAGGTCGAAGTGATGCGGATGCTGCTCGACGAGGCTGAGCGTGCTGGCCGCCCGGTCCACATCCGGATCGAGGGTGGCGAGGTTCCTGCGGAGTTCCTGCTCGCACCTGATGGCGCCGTGACTGCGGCTCCCCAGGAGCCGGTCGTCGATGTTCCGGCGCTGCCTGATGCGGACGTGGTCAATCCGTGGTTGGCGGCAGGGCAGGCCGTTCACCGCCGGCTGGCCGAGGGGGCCGACGGCGCCGCGACCGGGAGCTGACGGGGGAACCGCTCGTGGTTGATCTCGGGGAAGCAAGCAAGGGGAGGGGAGAGAGTCGTGGTTGAGGGAGCCGCGCTGGGCATTCCGCGCTCAGCGACGCGATGCCTCCGCGGCCGCCGGGCCGATACGCACGTGGCGCACCTGGCCTCGCGGGTGTCGTGGTCGACCGGCCTCAACGACGCGTCGCGCAGGTCCTCCGCGCAGCCGTCGCCGCCGACTATCGCTCCCCTCCTCTCCTCACTGCTGGTCTTTGCCGCGTGTGGACGTCGCAGCCTCGGATCGGCGGTGACCCATGGCGAAGCCTGAGCTGTCGGTTGCCGAGCAGCCCGACGAGTTCGACCCGACGACGGTGCCGATGTACCCCATGCTGCGTGCGGAGATCCGCGACACCGACGACGGCGAGTACGTCGGCCTGGTCGACGACGAGATCGTCGCCTCCGACCTCGACCTCGAGCCAGTGCGGGCAGCGATCGTGGCCAAGGCCGCGACCATCGCCGGCCGCCGGCTCGGCGAGATCCGGTCGACCAAGGCGGTGCGGGTGCGCGTTCAGGCCCCCGACGGCGAGGTGTTCCAGACCGTGGTCACCGCCGACGAGAAGGTCTACGACGTCACCGCAGCGCCCACGGGTACGACGTCGTCGGGGCCGACGGGAGGCACTGGCATCGCCAAGCCCGCCAAGTCGGGCAAGTCGAGCAAGCGCAGCAAGCCCGGAAAGGGCCGGGCGATTCAGACGCCGGATGGTGACCGCGACGCGAAGCGCGGCATCCATCCGATCGTGCTGCTGGTCTTCGGTCCCCCGGTGCTGCTGGTGTCGTTCATGGTCTGGATCCTGTTTCTGCGCGGCTCCGAGGAGACCGCCGCGGTGAAGGCACCGGCCGCCCGGCAGCTCCCGGTGGTCGCGCCGGCGGGCTACGCGCCCGTCGCGACGTGGGCGGTCAAGCTCGGCTCGCTGTCTGGCGCGACCAGCGGCAGTGTCGCTGCCGACGCTGAGCGGGTGTACGCCGCGGGCGGCTCGGGGGACCGGATCAAGGCGTACGAGGCGGACACGGGCATCAAGGCGTGGGATCACGACCTGGGGTCGTCGATCACTACGGGGCCGCTGCTGACCACGATCGAGGACCGTCCGGCCGTGGTCGTGGCGACGTCGTCGTCGCTCGTTGCGCTCGACCCGGCCGACGGTGACGAGGTCGGCGAGTGGAAGCTCGACACGGCGTCGGGCGGTCAGATCAGGGTCACCGCGACGGGTCCGGTCGTGATTGGCCGGTCGAACCACGCACAGATCGTCGTCGACGGCGAGCTCGTCGACCGGGTCATGCCCGCCGGCGCGCTGCCTGTCGCGCCCGGGCCTGAGGGCTCGCTGATCGCCGTCTCCCATGACCGCGTATACGTCTCGACCTCCGGCAGAGTCTCCGGAGCAGGCGCCAGCATCGAGCCGGGTGCGGCCGGCCAGGTGTCCGTCGCTGGCTGGACCGGCGAGCGCCTGATCCTGGCCTACGCCGCACCGGCGCCGACCACAACGTCGGCGACGGCGTCGACGTCGTCGAGCAGCGCGGGCATCGTCCTCGCCGGGTACGACGTACCCACGAGCGGTGGCGACGACGGCACCTGGGCCCGCCGCTGGGTCAGCAAGCCGCTGGCGTCCGGGACGGGCACCACGACGGCGGGTGCCCAGCTTCCCCTGGTGGCGGGTCCGTCGGGAGCGTGGGGCCTCTATGTCTCGACCGTGGTTGCTCTGACCGACGGCGCGACGCACGAGATCGAGGGCTGGACGACCGTCTCTGTGGGCGACGAGATCGCCTTCGGCACCTCCGGGAACGAAGTGCTGTCCGCGGGCCCGGATGGGCTCGGCGGGCGCTCCGATCCCGGGCAGGCCTCGGTCACCGTCACCGCTCCCCAGGCGGTTGTGCGGTCCTCGGCCTACCTGGTCACCAACGGCGGCGAGCCGGACGTGTGGCTGTACGCGCTCACGCCTGCTGAGGGCGGTGGGCGATGAAGGCCTTCATCGCGTCCATGATCGCGTTCCCGGTCGGGTTCCTGATCCTGCTGGTGATCCCGATCGTCGGCGGTGCCGACTACACGCCCCCGGCGAGCGCGTGCTCGCCGACGGGCGGGTCGTCGCTGCAGGTCAAGGACGGCGAGGTCGCGCCGTGGGGGCCCTACAACGCCGAGCAGATGACGAACGCCGCGATCATCGTGCGCGTCGGTGCGCAGCGGAACATCCCGCCTCGAGGTCAGCAGATCGCGCTGATGACGGCGATCGACGAGTCCGGCCTGATCCCGAAGAAGCAGCACGGGATGAGCCCCACCAACCCCGAGACGGCGTGGGGGCTGTTCCAGCAGACCCCGAAGTACGGCTGGGGGACGCTCGAGCAGGTGATGGACCCGGTCTACGCGACCAACGCCTTCTACAGCCGTCTGGTGAAGGTCAAGGGCTGGGCGACGATGAACCCGCCCACGCTCGCGGCCCACGCGGTGCAGCGCAACCGTGACCCCTACGTCTACCAGCAGTTCTGGGACGACGCTGCGGCCCTGCTGCAGCACCTCACCGGCGGCAAGCGCGTAGGAGGCACGGGCGTCGCGCGGCCGGTGGCAGCGACGGTCGACCTGCCCACCTCGGCTCGCACCGCAGCGACGGCGGAGAAGGACGCGAAGGACCTCGGCCGAATCCGGGTGGTCCAGGCCAACATCAAGTACAACCTGCCGCGCGGCAGCTTCAACTCTGACCTGTCCAAGGTCGTTGCTCAGGCACCGGACTTCATCTCGCTCAACGAGCAGGGTCTGCGCTCGGACGCCCAGATCACGCCGGCGGGCTACGCGCTGCAGCGCAACCAGCCGCCGGCTGGGCTCCGATCGGCCAGGGCGGAGTTCCGCTCCACGGCCGTGCTCTGGCGCACCGACCGCTGGCGCAAGGTCGCCGGCGGGGCCGTCGTGCTCGTCGAGGACGGCCCGCGCAAGACCGACCGCGGTCGGGCAGCGACCTGGGCGACGCTTGCCAACGCCGACGGAGCGGTCGTGTCCGTCGTGTCAATGCACCAGATGGTCAACCCGGCACACATTGGTCCCAACGTGCCGCTGCGGCGTCAGCTCTTCGCGAAGGGCATGGACCGTGGCGTGGCGCTGATCAACGAGCTGAAGGGCTCGGGCCCGGTCATCACGATGGGCGACTTCAACTCCCAGTACCGGGCCAACGACCCGTGGGGGCCGCGAGCCAAGCTCGGATTGGCGGGCCTGAAGCCTAGCTTTGACGTCTTGGGGCCAGTCTCCACTCACGACGGCGGCGGGATCATCGACTACGTCTTTGTTCCGGCCGACGCGCGGGTGGTCGCGCAGCGGACCATCTCGCTGATCAGTGACCACCACGGCGTCCTGGTCGACGTCGACGCCCTGGCCGGTGGATCGGCGCCGCTGCCGGCGGTCTACTGCGACACCGCGGGCGCCTCGACCGACAACGGCGGCGGCGGGTTCGTCGTCAACGCTGCGGTGAAGCGCGTCGGGCCCTACGACCAGGCCGAGCTGATCGCCCGGGCGAAGCGGTTCGCTGCCGGTGGCGGGGGCTGGTTCCGGCGGTGCCAGAACTTCGTGGCGCAGCTCGCTGGACGCCCGAACTCGGGCTACGAGTCGGCCGCCACGGCGATGGCCACGTTCCGCGCAAACGGCGTGTTCCACGACGCCAACAGTGTCGACGGTCACGCGCCCCCGATCGGGGCCTGGCTCTACTACACGAACGCCGGCAACCCGTACGGCCACGTCGTGACCTATCTCGGCAACGGCCAGGTGGCCGGCACCGACACCTGGCGCAAGGACTACGTCGACGTCGGGCCCGCCTCGGACATCACCGACGGCCGTTGGCACCTGACCTACGAGGGCTGGGCGGTGCCGTGGGCGACGTCCGGCAACGACGTGCCGGTCAAGGCGCCCCTCGCGGGCCGTGCCGCACCGGTCAACGCCGGCATCCTGCAAGGAGCAGCCCGATGACGCACGGACCTTCTCCTCTCTCCTCGGCGCCTCGTGCTGTCCTGGTCGTGGTCGTGGCGGCGATCCCGCTGGGCTCGATCGTCGTGATCGTGGGCGGGCTCGTGTCGAACTGGTGGGTCACCGTTCCCGGAGTAGCGCTCATGATCGGCGGCTACGCCGGATTCTGCTGGTTCCGCCGCCGACCGACCAGCGCGGCCGACCTGCTCTTCGGGTGGGTGGCTGACCCTCGCCCGGCACCCCGTGACGTCGTCGACCGACCGAGCGAGGAGGAGGAGGGAGCATGAGCGCACTGAGCACGGTGCTGGCCGAGGGCCGGCGCACGTTCATCGTCTTGGGGGTCGGACTCGTCGCGGTCTGCGTCGTCGTGCTGTTCGCGACCGGAGTGCTCGGCGGCGACAACGATCGCGGCGACGAGACACCCGGCGCCAGGCCGGGCGCCAGCTCGTCGACGCCGAGTACGGCTCCCGAGGGCGCCGAGGAGACCGACCCGGTCGCGTTCGGCGAGGCCGTGTGGGAGGCGTTCTACGGGCACGCCAGCGCGGGCATGGGCTACGAGCAGTGGTGGGCCGAGCTGGAGCCGCTGCTGTCGCCTGCAGCGGCCGGCGTGCACATCTACGACGACCCTCGAACCTTCCCGACGGTGAAGGTGACCGGCGAGATCTCCGAGGCGCCGGTTGCGCCGTACACCGAGGGCGTGACCGCGGAGGTCTACGTCCCCACCAACGAGGGCCGCTACTCGCTGTTCCTGGTACGCACCAGCGAGACAGCGCCGTGGCGGCTCGAGCACATCGGCTTCCCGAAGGGAGCGCAGTGATGATCGACGATCCCTCCGAGAGCGCGACGGCACGCGAGCACTGGGCGAGGGTGGCCGCGAACGTGGCCGCTGAGCGCGTCGCGGCTGCCGCTGAGCACGCGTCGACGGAGGCGCCGGAGGACGTCGAGCTCGACGAGATCTCCTCGGCGCCGTCGCGGTCGGCTGAGACGGAGGCGGTGGCCGGGTCCAAGCGGCGGTTCTTCTCCCGCTCGAACCCGGACACCGCGACGGCGCCCGCGGCAGCGGGAGTGAACCCGCTGTTGGCCGAGCCAGGCGGGGCGGCACGTCGCGCCGCAAGCGGACGTGGTGAGGACGACGACGAGCTGGAGGCCGCCGACGAAGGCGGCAGCGGCCTGAGCAGGCTCGGCCTGGGGCACGTGACGGGTCCTGCGATCCCTCCTCCGGCACCGACCCCGCTCAACCCAGCGCTCCGGGTGCCCGGGACCTGGCCACCGGTCAGGCCAGCCTCCGGCGAGCACCTGGTGCAGGTCGTCGGCCTGCACGGTGGTGCGGGGACGTCGACCATGGCAGCCCTACTCGGTCCAAAGGCACTGGACTGCGGGGTCGGCCTGGACAACGTCGTCGACGTGACGATCCCGGTCCTGTTCGTGACGCGCAGCCACGCTCGAGGGCTCGACCTTGCGCGGCGCGCTGGTCAGCAGTTCGCCGCCCGCAACCTCGAGCCGCTACGGGTCCTTGGGCTGTGCGTGGTGCAAGACGCACCGACGCTGTCCAAGGGCCTGGCCCGGGCGCTGCGCTCCGTTGAGCGGTCGCTACCGAACTGCTGGACCCTGCCCTGGGACGAAGACCTTCGACACGACCCCGCTCTACCGCCGGCGGCCGACCGTGGGCGCATCGCCCGCGACGTGCGGCGCATCCTGCGCAAGGCAGCGCGCCTGCGCGATCGCGACGACGGCGACGCCGAGCAGCCCACCGGTTCGCAGAACTACTGACACCCCCGACACCCCCGCCTCAACTCGAAACGAAAGGGTCCGAAATGACTCAGATCACCGCACTCGCAGCCAACCTCGTCCCGATGGTCCTCCCGCCGGGCATGGAGAAGCTCAGCGTCCTCGGCGCATGGACGACCGGCATCGTCGCCTTCCTCCTGTTCATCGCCTTCCTGGTCTCCATCGGCATGACCGGCTGGGGGGCCCTCAGCCGTGGCCACTTCGAGGGCGGCAAGGCCTCCGTCATCATCCTGATGTGCGCGATCGTGCTCGGCTCGGCCACCGCGATCTTCACGACCTTCGCCGTCATCGGCTAAGGGCGGGCCAGGCGCCAACAACTTCTCTCTGCCCGCCCGAACTAGGGAGCAACGCACGTGAGCAACGACAGTGGCGAGACGAACGGACGACTCGGATCCTTCTTCGACCGCAACCCGTGGTGGTGGGTCGCAGCCGTGGTCGTGATCATCATCCCCCTCGGCCTGGTGCTGATCCTCGTGCTGCCCTCGTCCAAGGACGACCCGGCACGAACCGGCGGCCCCGACCCCGCGCCGCCGCCTGCCCCCCTCTCCTCACCAGCCCCCAACCCCAGCGACGGCGGAACCGCCGCGACCGGCTGGAACGACCTGGGTTGCAACGGAACCAAGGGGTCCACCGAGACCCCGACGCTGCCGCCGAAAGCGACCTGGGAGCCGGTCGGCGCCGCGGTCGCGCCCAGCTCTGCCGACTACGGACCCTCGGAAGTCAGCGGCTTCGTGCGAACGTGCTACCAGCACAGCCCGACGGGCGCGCTCTTCGCAGCGCTCAACATCGTGTCGGCGATCGCGGCCGCACCTAGCGCCGAACGAACCGCTGTCATTGAGGCCGGCATGACAGCCGGGGAGTACCGCGACGAGGCGCTCTCCGCTCCGCCGGGGGAGCTGGGCTGGAAGATCGCCGCGTTCCACGTCGAAGGCTGCAGTGCGGAGCGCTGCAACCTTGTCCTGGTCGTCTCGGCGAAGGGTTCCTTCGGCACGCTGAATGTCCCGCTCATCTGGGCTGCCGGTGACTGGCGTGTTGACGGTACGCGCAACGCCGGCGGCGGTGGACTTGAGTCCGTCCCGCCGGGCTACGTCAGCTGGGGGGCGTAGCGATGTCGTGTGGCATTACGGATCCGCTCGCCTGCCCGGGTGAGCTCCTAGGTGGAGCGGCGGAGAGCGTTGCGGCGAGTGCGGCGGACTCGTTCTTTCAGTTGATCGCGGATGGGGCTCGTGACGTGCTCGAGGCCGTGGCGACGTTTTGGATCAAGGTGCCGTCGCCGGAGGTGGCGTCGGGGTCGGGGCAGAGCTGGACCGGCAACGAAACGATCACCTCGGTGCAGGGGTGGCTGGGACCGGTGGCGTTCCTGGTGTTCCTCATGAGCCTGTCGGGGGCGCTGCTGAAGATCGCCTTCGACACCCGGCGCGCGGGGGAGGGGGCGCGGGGGATCGGACGGTCGCTGGTGGTCACGCTGGCGTGCGGGTTGCCGGTTCTGGCGATCACGATGCTGTGCATCCAGGCGGGCGATGAGTTCTCGCCGTGGGTGCTCGAGCGGGCATCCGGCGAGGAGACCTCTAAGGGCTTCTCGTCGATCTTCGCGTCGGCGATTCTGGGGCCGAAGTCGGCGGCGCCGGCGCCGGCGGGGTCGCTCCTGATCCTCTACATCTTCGCGATCATCGCGAGCCTGATGCAGTGCCTGTTCATGGTGGTGCGGGGCGCGGCGGTCATCGTGCTGCTTTCGTTTGCCCAGACCGTCGCGGCGGGCACCGCGACGGAGGAAGGGTGGATGCGGTTCAAGAAGGTCGTGGCGCTCTTGGTCGGATTCGTGCTCTACAAGCCGGCCGCCGCGGTGATCTACGGCGTCGGACTGAAGTTGATGTCGGAAGGGGCTACGACGTCGGACCAGCTGATCAACGCCATCTACGGCTTCACGGTCATCGTGATGGCGGTGCTCGCGCTGCCGGCGCTGCTGAAGTTCGTCGCCCCGGCGGCCGCGGTGGGGTCGTCGTCGGCGTTCTCTGGTGGCGCAGCGATCGCGGCGGGTGTCGCGACCGGTGCTGCGGTCGTGGCCCTGGCGGGCACTGGTGGTGGAAGCGCGGCCATGGCGGGCGCGGGCATGGGCGGAGGGTCGGGCACCGGCCGGCCGGGCGGTGACGGCGTTCCGGGCGCAGCGTCGCCGTCGCTTACTTCCAGTGACGGCGAACCGTCTTCGGGAGGGAGCGGCCAGGCCGGTGCTCCGGGAGGGCCCGGCGACCACGGCGAGGACGGTGCCACCGGGGCCTCGGGTGCTGAGCACGCGACGCCGCCGGCACCGCCGGCGCCGGCGCCGGCGTCGTCGACGTCGGGGAGCGGCGGAAGTGGTGGCGTGCAGCTCGGCGCCGCCACGGTGCAGAACCTGACCAGCCAGGCAAGCCAGGCCGGCGAGGACACGAGCCGGGACGCGCAGTAGCGCGCAGCGGGCCCGGCGCCGGGCTACGTGCGCTAAACGCGACAAATCACAAAGCACGACCTGATCGGAGTAGGCGAAATGGCAAGTCAGACTCAGTACGCCGGTTTGCGGGAGCCGAAGCTTCCGGGACTGTGGGGGCTCTCGGCGGTGGCGTCGGTGGCGCTGATCTTCGCGGCGGTGGTCCTCGTAGGGATCATCGCGGCCGGGATGGTCGCAGGCTGGGGTCTGTGGGGCCTCGGGCTCGGGGTCGGGTGGACGGTGCTGTCGCTGGCTGCGGTGCTGCCGGAGGCGATCAAGACGCGCGACGGTCAGGGTCGCTACACCAAGGCCGTCGCGGGGGTGCGCTTCGGTCGCGGTGAGCGGTCGGGGGAGACGCTGCTGTCGCAGGGTCTGACGGGCAAGGTCCCCGACGGCAAGATCGCGCTCCCGGGAGTTGCGGCGACGCTTGGCCTGCAGGAGTGCCACGACATCCACGGGAACGCGTTCGGGCTGCTCACGTGGGGTGAGACGAACCTCTACTCGGTGGTCATCAACACGAACCCGTCCGGGATCTCGGGCAAGGACCCTGAGACGTTCGATGCCGAGGTCGCTCAGTGGGGCGCGTGGATGGGCCAGCTCAACAAGGTGGGCAACATCGTCGCGGCTCAGGTGACGGTCGAGTCTGCCCCGGACTCGGGGCAGAGGCTTGCGCGAGCGATCGACCGTGGCCGGGCGGAGAACGCCGACGAGGTGCCGGCGTTCTCGGCGACGATGGCTGAGCAGATCAAGGCGTCGGCCTCGCTGGGCTCGCCGCAGGTGATCACGCGGGTCACGATCACCTTCTCCGGCGAGGAGCGCAACGACGAGACGGGGGAGGTGCTGGTCCGAAGCGCCGAGGAGATGCGACAGCAGATCGGAGATCTCCTGCCCGAGTTGGTCTCAACGCTGGTGGCGACGGGGGCCGGCTCCAAGTGCAGGGCGGCTCAGGCGCAGCAGATCGTCGACTTCACCCGGGTCGCCTTCGACCCGTCGGTGGCGCCTCGCGTGGAAGAGGCGCAGCTCGCCGGCGGGACGGGGCTGACGTGGGACGAGTCGGGCCCGTTGACGGCGGTGAACCGGTTCGACCACTACCAGCACGAGACAGCGTTCTCGCGGACCTGGCAGATGCGCGAGGCCCCGAAGGGCTCGTTCTTCGGCACGGTGCTGCAGCGTCTGCTCGCCCCGCACCGCGACATCGTCCGCAAGCGGGTGACGCTGTGTTACCGGACGGAGTCGCCGCTGAAGTCGGCCGACATCGCTGACAACGACGTGCGGGCGGCGTCGATCGCGTACTCGGGATCGCCGCGAGCGAAGGAGGCGCAGCGTCAGGCCGTGATGACGGCGCGGCGGACTGCGGAGCAGGAGGCTCTCGGATCGCCGCTTATCCGTGTTGGGCTCCTGGTGACGGTGACCGTGCTGGACCGTGACCTGCTTGACCGGGTCTCCCAGATGGTCACGACGCGGCTAGCGCCGCAGGCGCGGCTGCGGATGCGACTGCCGCGCGGTGCGCAGGACTCCGCGTTCATCGCGGCGCTGCCGCTGGGGATGGTGCCGCACCGTCACGCCGGGCTCGCGGCGTTCGCGGACCAGGTCTGAGGAGGCGACGATGGCGTTCAGAAGGAAGTCCGCACCGCGTGCTCGCGCGAGCGCGACGGTCGGCGCTCGCGAGGTCGATGCGCTGTTCTCGACCCGCGGGCTCTCGCGACGCGAGCGGAAGGCGCTGCAGGCACCGGAGCGTCCGGCGAAGCCGACCAGGACCAGCAAGAAGACCGCCGAGGAGGGGGAGCGGGGCGAGCTGGGCCCGAAGGGTTGGCGGCTACCTGGCGGCGGCCGGACGATGCGGGTCATGACGCACCCGGAGTTCCGGGGTCCAACTGTCCAGACGTGCGGCCTGTTCCCGTTCGTGGTCGGGTCGAGCCTGCCGCTGATCGGAACGCCGCTGGGGGAGCACCTCGAAGGCCGCGGATGGGTGTGCGGGGATCCCGTGCTGTGGTTCCTGCACGGGATGCTGAACAACCCGTCGGGATTCGTGATCGGGCGCCCCGGCGTCGGGAAGTCGACGCTGATCCGCCGGATCGCTGGCTTCTTGCCGGTCAAGGGCATCTTGCCGATGGTCTTGTCGGACTGGAAGCCGGACTACGTCGACTTGATGAACGAGCTCGACGGTCAGGTGCTGTCGCCGAACCGGTCGGACTCGTTCATCAACCCGCTCGACCCGGGGCCCGTGGCTGGCCTGCTGGCGCAGCTCCCGGAAGAGGTCAGGAGCCGGGTCCTCGCGAACATCCGCGGGCGACGGATCAACGTCGCCGTGGGCCTGTGTGCTCTTGCCCTGGGACGCGACCTCGCTGCCCACGAGCGCAACATGCTCTCGGCGGCGTTGGGCGCCTGGGACGCGGAGCATCCGGATGAGGTGCCGGTGTTCGCCGACATCCAGGCGCTCATCAAGGCGCGGCACCCGCGGGTGCGAGTCCAGGCTCAGGACCGCGGCGACGTCGAGCGGTACGACGACCGCGCCGAGGGTCTGCTCGATGCGCTCAACTCGCTGACTGGTGGCGATGAGATCTTCGGCGACGTCTTCGCCAAGCCGACGACGACGCAGCTGCGGATCGACAAGCCGGTGGTGTTCGATCTGTCGGCGTTCGAGGAGATGGACCCGATCCTGCAGGCCGGCGTCCAGCTCGTCTGCTGGACCTACGGGTCGACGACCTTGGCGGCCGCCAAGGTGTTGGCCGATGCCGGCCTGGCACCGCGGCGCGTCTACCTGCTCGTCATGGACGAGCTGTGGCGCGCGCTGCGGGCCGCGGAGTTCATGGTCGACCGCGTCGACGAGATCACCCGGCTCAACCGGACCATCGGTCTGGGCCAACTGCTGTGCACGCACGGCATGGACGACTTGAAGCTGCACAACCCCGAGGCCACGGCGAAGGCGTGGGGCTTCGTGTCGCGCTCGGAGATGGTCATCATGGGCGGCCTTAACCCGGGCGAGATGGGCAACCTCGAGGAGGTCTTCGCCCTGTCGAACGTCGAGAAGGACCAGCTGACGCAGTGGGCGCAGATCGGCGAGGCGGACCCGGAGACCGGACAGGGCGGCGAGCCGCTGGGCAAGGGCATGTTCATGATCAAGGCCGGCAAGAAGCCCGGCATCCCGTTCCGCGTGAAGTTGACCCGCGTCGAGGTCGAGGGCCTGAGGGTCGTTGGCGGCATCCACGACACGGACAAGACGTGGCGGGATCAAAAGGCGGCCGCGCGACGCGGCGGCGTCGAGGCCCTCGACGAGTACGCCTCCTGAGAGGAGCAACGCGATGACGAGGCAGCGGCCTAACAAACTCACGAACGTCGGCCAGGACGGGCTCTGGCTCTGGGTCGCGGCCCTCGCCGCGCTCCTGCTGCTCGTGGGGGGATGGCTGCTGGCCTACCTCGCCGCGAGCATGGCTGGCCTGGGGGCCGGCGGCCCCGGCCGCTGGCTCCTGAAGCCGGGGCCCGAGGGTCGCTGGTCGTCGACGGCGACGCTGTGGCTGGCCGCGTTCGCGGTGCCGATCGCGCTTCTGGCCTGGACGGTCACCAGGGTCGTGATGGTCGCGCTGAAGGGACGGCAGTGGACCGACAGCCTGGCGTCGGCGATGTCGTCGCGGCGCGACCTGGTCGAGCTGTCGCCTGAGGCGGTTGCCGCCGATACCGAGCGTCTGGGCTCGCAGCAGGCCGGCATCGGGATCTCGCTGTGCAAGGCGGTCTTGAACCGGCAGTGGCTCTACGGAACCTACGAGTGGTGCCAGGTCTGGATCATGGGGCCACGCGCAGGCAAGACCCGGTCGGTCGCGGTCCCTCAGCTCGTCGAGCACGGCGGCGCCGCGGTGGCGACGTCGAACAAGCGCGACATCGTCTACCTCACCCGCGGGCCTCGCTCGGAGCTCGGCCGCTGCTGGATCTTCGACCCGCAGCACATCTACCGCGAGGGCGTGCGGTTCTGGTGGAACCCGCTCTCGTACGTGACCAACATCGAGCGCGCCGAGAAGCTCGCCGGGATCTGGCTCGACTCACGCTCCGAAGGCGAGATGGGAACCGAAGACCCGTTCTTCGGCCCCGAGGGCCGCAAGCTGCTGCGCAACATGATCATGGCCGCAGCTCTCGGCGGGCACGAGGTGGCGATGATCGCGCGCTGGCTCGACAACCCCGACGGCGCGCCTGGGCTCCCTGACCCGGCCGACATCCTGCACGAAAGCGGCTACGCGGTAGCCGCTGGCCAGGTCGAGTCGGTACGCGCGAAGGTCGCGGAGACCCGCGACGGCATCTACGGCGGCGCCCAGTCGGGGGTCGGCTGGATGGCCAACCCGGACTTCGTTCAGTGGGTCACGAGGCCCGAGGTGGGCGGCGTCGAGTTCTCGACCCAGGACTTCGTCCGGTCGACCGACACGATCTACCTGCTGTCCAAGGACGGCAAGGGCTCGGCCCGCGCGCTCGTTGGATCGCTGACGGCGGCGCTGTGGGAAGCCGGCCGCGAGCTCGCCGAGGAGAACGGAGACCGGGTGCCGACGCCGGTGCTGTTCTGCCTCGACGAGTGCGCCAACATCGTGCGCTGGGGCGAGCTGCCCTCGCTGTTCTCGTACTCGGGCAGCCTCGGCCTGATCCTGGTCGTGATCCTGCAATCGAGGTCCCAGGGCTACCGCTGCTGGGGCAAGGACGGGTTCACCGAGCTGTGGTCGGCCGCGAACGTGGCGTTCGTCGGACGCGGCATCAACGACGACGAGCACCTGTCCTCCCTCGCACACTTGGTCGGCGATCGCCAGCGCCGCGACAGCTCGGTGAGCACCGGCCCGGGACACCGCTCGACGTCGACGTCGACGAAGGACGAGCGGATCCTCACCGAGGCGGATCTGCGCGCGATGCCGACCGGCAGGGGAGTCCTGCTGGTCTCAGGCGTACGGTCAATCCTCGGCGAGCTGGTCGACCTGTCCAAGCGTCGCGACGCTGAGCGCGTCGCGGAATCGGTCGAGGCGTTCAAGCAGCCGTGGATGGTTGCCGAGGACGAGGACGTCGACGCCAACCGCGAGCACGACGGCGCCGGCGCCGCGGCGGGGGAGGTGGCGTCCTGATGCCCACGAGCCACGACGATGACGCCGAGGTCGCTGAGGTCGACGGCGAGCTGGGCGGCGGTCACGACGTCGACCGGCAGCCCGCACGGGGCCGTCCTCACAGCGTCAGCCTCACCGTGGACCTGCCCGTGAGGCCGACCGGTGACCTGGCTGGCGCCGAGGCGGCGCTCGAGGCGGCAGCGGAGGCCTTCGCGTCGGCCGAGGACTCGTTGGCCGACCTTGAGGGTCGGATCGCGGTTCTCGAGCTGAAGGCCGAGGCCGCGGAAACCGATGAGTCTCTCGAGCCGTGGCGCAAGGCCGAGGCCCGCGCGAACCTGGCCGAGGCCGAGCGCGCCTTCCGGCGCGCGGGCATCAAGCTTGGCCGTGCAGAGCGCAAGCTCGAGTCGGCCAGCCTGCTCGTCGACGCCGAGCATCGTGCACTGGCAGCGGCGCTCGCTGCACCGGTCGTCGAGGAGGCGCCGCCGGCGCCGCGGTTCGCGACGGTCGAGTTGTTCGTGA
>NZ_CP096277.1 GCF_024662235.1 Pimelobacter simplex | reverse complement strand
GCCACGTCCACGCCGCCGCCGTCGACCAGGCCCCCGTGCAGCAGGACGTCAAGGTCGAGGTGAAGCAGGAGCGCCAGGCGCCCAAGACCGTCGATCACGCCGTGAAGCCGGGGGAGAGCCTCTGGTCGATCGCCGAGGACCACTTCGGCGACGGAGCCAGGTACAAGGAGATCGCCGAGCTCAACCGCGACCTGCTCGGCACGCAGCCGAGCTTCCTCGAACCCGGGTGGGTGCTCAAGCTGCCCGCGCCTCAGGTCAAGGACGCCGCCGCACACCAGTACGGCGTCCAGGCCGGCGACACCCTCAGCGAGATCGCACAGGAGCAGCTCGGTGACGCCGATCGGTGGCCGGAGATCTACCAGGCCTCCACCGGAATCGCCCAGCCCGGCGGAGTGCAGCTGACCGACCCCGACGTCATCGACGTCGGCTGGACCCTCAACATCCCCGATGCCGACAACCAGCAGCAGCCGCGTGAGGTCGAGCCCGAGAACCCCGCCAGCCCCGAGGACCAGCAGCCCCTCGACCCGCCGGCCGAGGAGAAGCCGCCGGTCGTCCAGGAGCCCGACGTGCCGGAGGTTCCCGAGACTGCGGCACCCGAGACTGAGGCACCCGAGGTCGCACCGCCCCAGGCCGAAGAGCCGGCAGCCGCCGAGGTCGACCAGGCCGACGACAGCGACGACTCGATCCTCGAGGCACCCTGGGTCCTCGCCGGTCTCACCGGCGGGGGCGTGCTGCTGTCCGGGGCCCTGCTGATGGCCCTGCGCTCACGCCGTCGCACCGCGTTCCGCAACCGGCCGCCCGGCCGCGCGATCGCCGCCCCGTCGCCGGAACTCGCGCCGGTGGAGATGACCCTGAACGCCACCGGCGCCGCCGCGGCCGCCACCGTGGAGTTCGCCGACGAGGCGCTGCGTCGCCTCGCGGCCGCCGTCGGCGCCCAGGGCACCACGATGCCGCCGCTCGCGGCCGTGGAGCTCGGGCACGGCAAGCTGACCCTGCACCTCAGCGCGCCGGCCACCATCCCCGCGCCCTGGGTAGGCAGCCCCGACCAGACCCACTGGCACGTCACCACGGACACCGACGTCGACCAGCTCGGTCCCGACACCGACAACGTCGAGCCGCCCTACCCGCTGCTGGCCACCATCGGCATGAGCGACACCGGCGAGACATGGCTGCTGAACTGCGAGGAGTTGTCCACCCTCACCATCAGCGGAGACCCCACCTACGGCCGCGACCTCGCCCGCCACCTCGCCGCCCAGCTGGCCGTGAACCCCTGGTCGCGGCGGGTGCAGGTCGACTGCATCGGCGTGGCCGAGGAGACCGTCGCCATGGACGAGCGGATCAGCTTCTACCCGACCGGAGCAACCGGGTCGCCGGCAACCGCGGAGATCCTCGCGGCCGCGGTCACCACCGTCGACCGGGCCAAGCGCCACGACACCGACGTGTCCACGGCCCGCACCGGCAGCGTCGACGACGACACCTGGCCCGCCCGGATGCTCCTGGTCGACGCCGCCGCCGGAGATCCCGATGACCTCGAGCAGCTGCTGCAGCTGGTCAACGACCACGTCGGACAGTCGGCAACCTCCATCGTCGTCGCAGGCGAACGCCCCAACACCCCGGGCGCGGTGCTGCACATGACCAACACCGGCCGCGTCGTCCTCGAGCACGCCGGCCTCAACCTCATCGCCGTCGGCCTCACCAGCGACGAGGCCCGCGGCTGCGCCCTGGTCTACGCCCAGAGCGAGACCCCGGAGTACGTCGACACCCCGGTGGACGAGACCGCCACCGACGGATGGGAGGCCTACACCGACTCCTCCGGGGCTCTGCGCCGCGAGTACACCCTGCCGCGCAACACCCCCGAGGACGCCGTCGACGAGCCGATGTCCTCCCTCCTCGAGGGTCAGGACGAGGAGTACATCCGCGAGAGCGCGATCGTGCAGGAGGACCTCGAGGCGCTCGCGCCCAAGGTGCCGGCTCACGTCCGCGCCGAGGTCGAGGAGAAGGACCCCGACCTAGACCAGGACATCGCCGACTGGTTCTCACCCACCTGCGACCGGCCCCGGCTCACCCTGCTCGGACCGGTCGCAGCACGCGCCCACGGCAAGGCCCTGGCCAAGCGCAAGCCGTACTTCACCGAGCTGCTGGCGTTCCTCGCCCTGCACCGCAAGCACGGCGCCACCCGCGAGCAGATCCGCGAGGCCTTCTCGATCTCCGACGGCAAGGTGCGCGACTACACCAACATCGTCCGCGACTGGCTCGGCACCAACCCCCGCACCGGCGAGGACCACCTTCCCTACGCCGACAAGGCACCGGCCGCGAAGGTCACCGGCGTCAACGTCTACCAGGTCGACGACGGCCTGCTCGTCGACCTGGATCTGTTCCTCCGGCTCCGCAAGCGCGGCCAGGCCCGAGGGGGCGCCGAAGGCGTCGCAGACCTGTGCACCGCGCTCGAGCTGGTCGGGGAGGCCCAGCCGTTCAGCCAGCTGCGCGAGGAGGGATGGTCCTGGCTGGCCAACGAGCCCGACCGCGTCGACCTCATGGCCGCCGGTTGGATCGCCGACGTCGCGCTCATCGTCGTCACCGAGGCACTCGCAGCCGGCGACCTGGTCAAGGCCCGCTCCGCGGCCTACGTGGCCAACCGGGCCGACCCCGACGGCGAGAGCACCCGTCTGTGCCTGGCGCACGTCATGAAGGCCGAGGGCGACCAGCTCGAGGCCGACCGGATCCTGCGCGAGGAGATCTGCAACCGGTCCGACGACGGCGACGCCCCCATGGAACTGTCGGAACGCACGAAGACCATCATCCGTACGCACGGCTGGCTCGCGAGCTGACTCGGAAGGGAGCCCCCAGCACATGACAACGTTCGACCAGGAGCTCACCGGCCGCTACGCCGCGGCTGGCGGAGACCGTCCCGACCCGGACGCCCGACGTATCGCTCGGGCGGTGTTCGTGCGCGGCACCATCCGCACCCTCTACAACGCCGACAAGAAGTTCGCCATCGACCCGGCCGACAACGGCTCGCTCGCCGAGCTCGTCGACGCCGCCGAAGAGCACCTCGAGCACATCGCCAACGACGTCAGCAGATCCGTCACGACGCTGCCCCACACAGGAGGAGACACCGCATGAGGAAGCACCACTCCGCACTCGGGGGAGTGGCCCTCGCGCTCGCCCTGGCCCTCACCGGCTGCGGCGGCGACGACCCCGACCCCGAGGTCAAGGAGACCCCCACTCAGTCGCCCTCGCCGACACCCACCAGCACGCCGACCCCGAAGACCCCCGAGGAGAAGGCCGCGGCCCAGCTGGAGGCCTACCTCGATGTCCGCGACGACGCATTTCGCGCCGCGACCATCGAGTTCAAGCGCCTCAACAAGGTGGCGACAGGCCGAGAGTTCCTGAACGTTCAGCAGAACGTGTCCGGGATCGAGCGCTCTGGCAGCAAAGTCACCGGTGAGTACGTCCACACGCTTGGTGAGCCGCGCCAGCGTGCGGATGACCAGATCCTGATCATCGACTGTGAGGACCGCACCGGGGTCAAGCGGACCAAGGATGGCAAGCCGGTCCCGGAGCAGAAGGACCCCGAAGGCAACCCGCTGCGCAATCCGGTGCCGATCGAGTACGAGTTGGTGCTGGAGAAGGGCCGGTGGCTCGTAACGAGCTCCAACGTGCTCTGGGATCAGCCGTGCTAGCGCGGGCACTCGCCATGATCTTCGCCTCGGCGGCGTTGGTCGTGGTCGGCTCATCTTCACCAGCCGCAGCTGCTGGCGGCGAGAACTGCTGGTACGAAACGGACCCGAACACCGGGGAAGTCAAGCTCGTCTGCGAGGACCCCGGCGATGGCGGGGGCGGTAACGAAGATCCCGGCGGCGGGGGTTCTTCGACCTGTACCTACGCCGGCAACGAGATCCCGTGCACCGGCCCGGAAGGCTCGGTCTGGAGTAGCAAGTACAAGTGCTGGATCGGGGCGAGGGGACCGGACGACATGGTCCCGCCGGATGGTCAGACCAAGGAGGACGGCTGGTGGCATGTCTGCTACTTCCCGCCGCCGGGCTCATCGTGGGAGTACATGTGGATCGAGACCGGTGAGGTCGGCATCGACCCGGTGGTCCTCGCCGAGCGTGCGATCGCCTCGATGGACCTGGACCCGATCGAGATCGGCATCGTTCCCGAGTCGGGCGCCAACCGCGCCGGCCTGGTCGGCCTCCCGGTATGGATGTGGGTCGACAGCCCGACTGAGGACACGTTCGGTCCGATCACCCGCTCCGCGAGCGAGGGATCGGTTTCGGTCAGCGCGACCGCCAGCGTCTCCAGCATCGTGTGGAACATGGGCGACGGCACCAAGGTGACCTGCACTGGCAAGGGCACACCGTACGCAGATCACTACGGGAAGCAGCCCTCGCCGACCTGCGGCCACCGCTACGCGAAGATGTCGTCGGACCAGCCCGACGGCGCCTACCAGGTCACCGCCACGAGCCACTGGGTTGTCGAGTGGACCGGCGGCGGCCAGTCCGGAACCATCGAGTTCGACCTGACCACCGACCCGCTCCCGATCCGCATCGGAGAGGCCCAGGTGCTAACGCAATGAGCACCTGGGCGCGCGATTTCAGCCGGCGGCGGCCGCTCGTCAGGCACGATCAGCTAGGGGAGAGTGGACGCGCCGGTGCGTGAACGGTCCGCGGGCGCCAGTGCCCAGACGGCTAGCCTGAAGCTGCCCATTTGGTCCCGGAGCCAGCAGCGATTCGCGGGGGGCGACACACCTAGGAGGACTACGTGAGCGTGCGCTACATCGGTAGCAAGGCCCGGGTAGCGGACGCCATTCTCGACCTCGCGGGACGGCCCATGGAGGGCCGCTTCGTGGACGCATTTTGCGGCACGGGCGCAGTTGCGGCGGTGGCCGCCGCGCGCGAATGGCGCGTCACGGTGAACGACTCGCTACCGTCGGCCGTCGCGATGACCGTCGGAGCCACAGTCGCAAGCGAGAACGTGCGCTTCGAGGCCTTGGGTAGCTATACGGCGGCTGTCGAGGCGCTGAACGCCGTTCCCGGCCGTCCGGGCTTCATTCACGAGGCGTACAGCCCGGCCTCCGCGGCCCGTGGCGCGGTTGAGCGACGCTACTTCACCGAAGCCAACGCCGCCCGCATCGATGCGATGCGGGCCCAGATCGGGGTTTGGTCGCGGGCCGGCGAACTCACCTGGGTCGAGGAGCAGCTGCTGCTGGCCGATCTCCTCCAAGCTGCCAACCGCGTCGCGAACATCTCTGGGACCTACGGCTGCTTTCTCAAGAACTGGTCGTCGACCGCTCTTCGCGACATTCGTGTGGCCCCTCGGCCACTTGCTGACGGGGCCACCGATCTCCAGGCCTCGGTGGGTGATGTGTTCGAGCTGAGCACCACCTCCGCGGACACCGTGTACTTCGACCCGCCCTACACCAAGCGGCAGTACAGCGCCTACTACCACTTGCTTGAGACCATTCATGCCGGTGATGCTCCCGAGGTCGATGGCGTGACCGGGCTGAGGCCATGGAAGGAGAAGGCCTCGGACTTCTGCTATAAGACCCGAGCCCTCGACGCGCTCACGCGACTTGTCATGGGCACCACTGCCCGGCAGATTCTGCTGAGCTACAGCAATGAGGGACACGTGCCGCAACACCACTTGATCAATGCACTCAGCGAGGCTGGCAAAGTCACGCTCCACGAGGTGAAGACGATCGGCCGCTACCGGCCTAACGCGCAGGCGTCAGCCGGCGGCGACACGGTCAACGAGTACGTCATCGAGATCAACCCGGTTCGGTTGGACCGACGCTTCCTCGAAGTCAGTCAGTCGGCGGCCCTCGCATGAAGAGCCTCGAGCAGCGACTCCTCGGCAACGCCGACCAGCTGCTCGAGCAGGCAGCGTCCGATGTCTGCCCAGATGCCGACCGAACCGACGCCCGCCTGACGGTGCTCGAGGCGGCGGCTGCAGTCACCGGCGGCTGGCGTCTCGAGGACTTCTGGGATGCCCTGGACAGGGACAGGTCTGCCGTGCGGTCGGACCCAACGCCCTGGGCGGACAAGGTTCTCGCCAGTATCGCGGACACGCCAATCCCAACGGCGCTCGCCTTGTCCGCGCTGAGCCGGGAAGTCCTCCCCGCCAGCCAGCAGCGAAAGACCGGCGCGTATTACACCGACTGGCGCCTTGCTGAGCTCCTTGCGAGCACGAGTGTGCCGGCCGTCAAGGCTCAAGGGCCTTGGGTAGACACCGCCTGCGGATCTGGCGTCCTGCTCGCCGCGGCGGCGATGCAGATGCCAGAGGGTGCACGGCGAGACGCAATCATCCGCGACAAGCTTGTCGGTGCCGATCTTTCCGCCCGGGCCTTGCGCGGAGCGCTCCTCTCGGTGGCCAGCCTGACCAGCGACCTCGACGCGATCCGCGGCTTCGCCGATCGACTCGTCGTGCAGGACAGCTTGCGCAGCTCCACATCCTGGGCCGAGCTCGCACCGACCGGCGCGGCTCTCGTGATCGGCAATCCCCCTTGGGAGAAGCTCAAGGTCTCACGACACGAGCTCGCGAAGAGCCAGGGAGCCGCCCGCGCCTACGGCCAGAGCTACGACGAGGACGTCGACCTTGCACAGCACCGCTCAACCCTCCTCACCTACATCGAGCATGTCGCAACCGGGACTCGACTCCAAGGCCGCGGCGAGCACGACCTCTACAAACTCTTCCTGGAGCTCGGTATGGGGATCGCCGCCGAAGGCGGTGTCCTCGCGCTGCTCCTGCCCGCCGGCCTGATTCGGGCCCAAGGCACCGAGAGCTTGCGCCGCGAGCTCAATGCCCTTGCCCGCGAGCTCTCGATTTCGGTCATCGAGAATCGCGCACGGAACTTCGCCATCGACACCCGTTTCAAGTTCCTCTCGGTCGTCGCGCGTATCGGAACCGGCCCACAGAAGCCCATCGCGCTCAAAGTGGCAGACCGCGCCGGGGCCCTGCCGAACACACCGGTCAGGCTGAGCCGGGCCCAACTGGCACGGGTCCGCGGTGACCTCAGCATCCCTGAGGTTCGCACGGCCGAGGAGTGGGACCTGTACTCGCGACTCGCGAAGAACGCGACCACGATCGGCGACCCGGGAGGACCGTGGCATCCGGAGTATCGCCGTGAGGTCGACATGACCCTCGACCAGAAGTCTTTCCGGCGCGAACCTGGTGACGGGACGATGCCGCTGCTGGAGGGGCGCCATGTCGCGCAATACCGCTGGCGTGCCAAGACCTATCAGTCAGGTGAAGGTCGAGCCGCGATATGGCGGCCTGAGCCGTTGTCAGACACGTTCCTACGAACCCAGTGGCACGTGCCAGCCAGCGCAATGCACCCGGCAACGATCGACCGCACCACACGATCGCGGATCGGGTTCTGCGACATCACTGGCCAAACCAACGAGCGCTCCCTGCTGGCGGCCCGCGTCCCCGCCGACGTCGTCTGCGGCAACAAGGTGCCGACCCTTGCCTTCGAGTCGGGTGATGAGGATCGGGAGGACCTGTTCCTCGCGCTGGCGAACTCGCTGGTCGTCGACTGGATGCTGCGCCGCATCGTCACCACGACGGTCAACTTCTTCCTGCTCGACACACTCCCTCTGCCGAGGATCAACGACGACTCAGAGACCGGCCGGGAACTCGTGAGCCTCGCGCGCCGCTTGACGGCCGCGGAGGGGGACAGTGCTAGCAGCCCCTGGGAGGTCGGTCAGTGGCGTGCGCGCTCGGACGCGCTCGTCGCAGCCTCGTGGGGGCTCAGCTGCAGTGACCTGGAAACCGTGCTCCGGGACTTCCCGCTGCTGGACCGCGGCCAGCCCGCCCTCGCGGGGGAGAGTCGCTCGACCGTCACCGCCGATTGTGTCCTCGCGGAACTCGCGAACATTCTGGATGTCACACATCCGAGCGGGCAGCGCCGCGAGAATGCT
Source organism: Pimelobacter simplex (assembly GCF_024662235.1). GTDB lineage: Bacteria > Actinomycetota > Actinomycetes > Propionibacteriales > Nocardioidaceae > Nocardioides. The sequence goes on along the minus strand of NZ_CP096277.1, from coordinate 103,025 downwards.
CGCGAAAGAGGGGCGAGCCCCTACGTCCCCGCCGAGTACGTGTAGAGGTTCCGCGTGAGTGCCCGTCCTGTGCTGTTCGTGTACAAGGAGATTGTGAGCGGAGATATCCGCAAGCTCCTGGCCGAGTCGAACGACTCGCAGACCGGTGGTGGGGCGAGGGATCTCCGACTGCCCTGGAAGACGTTCCGTCCGATCATGCGGCAAATCTTCACCAAGGACGCCGTCGGGCGAGGGGGCCGGGAGATCAGGGTCGCTGACGTGACCTTCTTGGATGAGAACGACCAACCCCAACGCACCCAGCTGGAGTATTGGCCGGCCACGTCCGCTCGACCCGCTGAGGACCGGATCGCGAAGGTGCACGCCAGCCCCGCACTCGGCGGGCAACTCCCCGCGACAGACAGGGGCCGGGTGTTCCTGCTGCTTAGCAAGTTCGACGACGGCACCGTGCGATGCGACTACGCCTACGAGGACGACCTGAAGAAGAAGGGCCTCTGGGCAACTGAGGTCAGCAGCGCGATCCTCAGCTGCATGGCTTCGGCAGCACTACGGAACGGGACCCGGACTGTCCAGGGCTACTACAACTTCACCGATGGGACGGGCTACTGCCATGCCGACTGAGGCCGACATCAGCCCCGACGCCCGCGCCGTATTGAAAGCGCTCGCGACCCGCAAGAACGTCATCATCACTGGTCCGCCAGGTACCGGGAAGTCACGGCTGCTCAACGAGGTCCGCGAGCTCTTCCAGTGGAAGCAGGGCGCAACGGGCTCAGCTCCGACCGGCCGGATCCCCATCCCGGCATCCTCGGGGCCGATCCCTCCATGGTTTCCAAGCCCCGATCAGGACGTCACCCGCGCCGTGTTCCAAACGGTCTTCGACCAGAACACGAAGTACCGCGACTTCATGCGCGGCCTCGTCCCCAAGGTCGGTGAGGCCGGAGCATTCGTGGTGACCAGCGGGACGCTCTACCGGGCTGCGGTGCACGCTGGCCACGACGGCAATGCCGCCCTCGTCCTCGTCGACGAGATCAACCGCGGGCCGGCTGTTGCTGCGTTCGGAAGTGCGCTGGTTGGCCTGGAGGCAGACAAGCGCATGCCGACTGACGGCACGGCCACTGAGACCACACAGTTCTTCGAGATCCTGGGTGACGGTGGCGAACACGAATCGTTCGCTCTGCCTCATGACCTCTATCTCCTGGCAGCGATGAACGAGGCCGATACGAGCGTCGAACCACTCGACGTCGCCTTCCTGCGCCGGTTCCATATCCACCGCCTCGAGCCGCAAACGAGCGTGCTGCGCGAACACCTCGGCCTCGACCCGACACCTGCCCCATTACCCGAGACCCCGTCAAGCGCCGAGGACTACTACGAGGCACTCGCCCAGGCATTCACCAAGATCAACGAGCAAGTACTCCTGGGAAGGGGGCAGGCCTATCAGCTCGGCCACGGCGCCCTGATGCACGCATCCGCGGAGTCCGCGGTCGGCGCCGCGCAGGAGTACGTCGCCACCGCCTGGGCGACGATCCGCGGCCACATCGACGAGGTCTTCTACGGGAACACCCGAGCCGTCTCCGACGTGCTGCGCGCCGAGAACAGCAAGAGCGTGTACTCGTTGGAGGAGTCCACCTTCGCCGGGCAGACGGTGCGACGAATCTCCGGTCCCCTCCGGCCGACCTCCGAGGAGCTCTACAAGCTCCTCGCCCTCATCGCCACCGAGTGACGGCCATGGACCGGCTCGTGCTCCAAGAGCTCACCGAGCGGCCGGGAACAACCGGTGAGGTCGCAGAGCTGAGCGGCATCAGCGAGGGTGAAGTCCTCATCCAGTTGCGCGAGTTGAACGACCGCGTCAAGACGCTGCTCGGGTACGAGAATGACCCCATCACCACCACAGCCGGCGGGACGTGGAAGGCGGACGGCGTCGCCGGCCTGCTTCGCCTCAACGCCAACGTCGAACTTGAGGTAGTACCCAAGTTCCTGGACCCGTCGACGAGCGGTTGGCGTGCGGACTTCTTCTTGCTCGCCGTGCTCGTCCGAACCGGCCATCTTCTGATCCACGATGAAATCTCCGCAGGTACCCAGGACCGCGGTGACCTCGCAACACTGATCGCCAGGTCTCTGCTCAACCTCCACGCCGAGAATGAGCGCCGCCCCATCCGCTCCTACCGTCGAACAACCAGTACCGACTTCGCGATCGACGGCGACGTGGAGTGGGAGACCCTCGTGTTGCCGGATCCCGACGGTTTCGAGGTATCCCGCCTGGAACTGACCCGCCGCAACCCCTACAACGCAACCCTGGCCGCGGCCGTCGCGACCCTGACACCCGAGGTCTCGGACGTCGACACCCAAGCACAACTCAGACTCCTCGGCCGCCAGTTGGCCCCCCAGATGAACCCGCCGGCCGTGTTCCCGCCACTGCCCGTCCGTCACCGCGGCTGGCAGCAGGCCTATGACCTCGCGCGCCTCGTCGTCGAGGGGTTGGGCCTCAACCTCGACGGCGGCGCGTTCACCGGCCCCGGATTCCTACTGTCGACATGGTCAGCATGGCAATCGCTGTGCGAGGAGGTCGTGCGGCGGGCGCTGCCGGATCACAAGGTCGTTGGGCAGATGCGTTGGGTCCTCGGCCATCGCGGCACGCAACCGGTCTACGCCACCCCAGACATCACCCCTCTGGCCGGCGCCGACGCCAGTCTTCTCCTCGACGCCAAGTACAAGACCCGACTCGGGCGGACACCCAGCATCAGCTCAGCTGACGTTTACGAGTCGTTGGCGTTCCTCAGCGCGTCCGGCGCGGGCACCATGAATCTTCTCTACCCCGCGCTGAGCGCACCCGACCAACTGCCGCTGGGGGAGTGGAAGTCGTTCGATGAAGTCAAGGTCGACGATCTGACGATCACGGCGTACGAGGTCCAAGTCCAGGGCCTCGCCCAAGCCGGGGGATTCGACAAGCTGGTTGCCGGCGCACGGGCCGCGCTCCAGCAAAGCCTCGGACAGGCCGACGATGTCACGCAGAGTGCCTGAGATCGACCCAAGTGAGACCGCGGGACGCGTCCCTCCCTCCACCAGCGAGGAGGGGCAACGCAAGGCACGCACCGTGCTGGAACTACCTCCGGGACGACGGGAGAACCTGCTCTGGCGGCTCAGCTCGGCAGCGACGGTCAACGTGCACAAGCCGCTCGAGGAGTTGCTCGACACCTGCGCCTTGCAAGCGGGCCTGACCTACGGTGACCGTGCGATGCCGGACGGTTCGGGCAGCTTCCACCTCTTCGCCGGCGGCCGCTCGGTCTGCCTCGGGTCGGGCACCAGATCCGAATGGTGCGAGGCTCAGGTCAGGTTCGGCACCGGAGAGGCCGTGGTGGACGTCGCCCAAGTGCCGCTCGAGCGACGCTGCACTCGAGCGGCCGGCCGCTGGCCCGCGCCGCCCACTGCTCGGGACGCACGGGCTTCCGTGCGTCGACAGCTCATCGAGGCGCTGGGGTCGGGATGCGCGACGTGTCCAGACCCTTGGGCGACGAAGATCGACCACGATCACTTCACCGGACAGGTCCGCGGCTATCTGTGCACGAGCTGCAACACCGTCGTCGACCTGTGCCCGCACCTATCAGGTTGCCGCTTCTCGCACTACCTCGGTGACCCACCGGCACGAGCCCTGGCGATCACCTACCCCCGCTGGAGGACTGAGCTCCACAGCAGAAGGTACGCCGCCCGTCGTCAGCGTTTCGTGGGCCTATTGGAGTCGGCGGGGCTGCCTGCGACCGCGGTCGTGAGCGGCTGAGCGAGGTGGTTCACTCCGGCCTCGGCAATGAGGAGAGCCCCAGGCGTCTCGGGTCACCTGGGGCTCTGACCCCAAGTAGAGCACGTCCGTCCTCGCGGCACAGGGGAACCGGAAACACGGCCACTTCGAGAGGGCGTCGAGCCGCTGGCCGCGCCCGACGAGCGGTCCGCCGTGAGGTCGGCCGGGCTGGCATTCGGACGATTCGGGTCGGCGGCCGCAAGTACAGTCGGCGCCATGACTCCTCAGGTGCGAATCCCGGCTGGTGCGGGGTTGGCCGCACTCAGCCCGGAGGTGTCGCGTGGCTAGCATCAAGGGGCGCTACGAGTACGACGATGACGACCTGACACCTGGCAAGAAGAAGGAGGGCGGTCTTCATCAGAACCTCTTCGACAGCGAGGGCAACCTCAAGGGAAGCGCGCGCTTCATCCCCGACGACGAACAGGAAGACGCGGCCGCGGAACCCGTCGTCATCTACGAGCCGGTCTACGTGTACGACGCGGAGTACGAGCGTCAGCGCGAGCGTGAGCGCCAGGAGAACGCCGAGCTGATTGCGAAGGTGGTGGTGCTGCTCGTTGCGGTTGCTACGCCCCACGCCAAGCGCTTCTGGCTGGAGAAGGCCCTCCCAGCCATCGAGGCGCGCAAAGCCAAGCGAGCGGCACGCAAGGCTCTCAAGGCAGCGGCGAGGAACCCCGTCACGGTTGAAGCCACCGTCGTTGACTCGGGTCAGGAACTCGCTGTCGCCTCTGAGGACTACCGCACCAACATGAGCAGCGCCGAGGCGCAGGCGCGCTACCTTGCGGCGCTCGCCGCCAGAGCTTTCAGCGATGAGCAGATGAACCTCGTAGCCAATGCGAACATCGTTGACGGCGAGGGTCTCGCTGAGTTGCAACAGACACTGGCGGAGCTACCGCCGCAGCAGGTCCGGAGCATCATCGAGGCCGTCGAGGCGAACCCGTCGGTGCTCAAGGGCGACATCCTGGCGGAGCTTGGGAACCTCCTTGGACTCGATCGAGTCGAGGCCGCTCCTGTTGCCATCGAAGAGCGAGGGGATCAGTAACTGCCACCTCGTTGGTGGCGCTTCAACGTCCCGTTAGGGAACGACCGCGCTCGCCCTCGCACCGGATTTGTGGGCTTCGTTCAGCGGCGTCGCGGTGCCCTGTCGGGGGTAGCGAACCGACGATCCGGGTGCCGAGAATGCCGGCGCTCCTGAAAGTCGACTCGTCTGTAGGTCTTGACCCTGACAGCGATTCGGCAATGTTCGCCGCTTCTGCACATTCGACCTCGTTCGATGTCGAGTTGCAGGAAAGGTTGGCGACCCCGCCGCGGGCTACTTTGATGAAACCGCGCTGGTCGAGGGCCGTAGTCAAAGTACGGTGGGACGTGGCGACGAGGGAGGGGACCTGGCCCGGCTCCGACTATTCCGACTCCGCCGCGGCGTAAGAGCGAGCGAGCTCTTCGACGAAGGTGATGAACGGATTGGTCGACTCTTCCAGGGCAACAATCGTCGTACCGATTTGCCCCCGTGAGAGCGCGATGTGACTCATGATCCGACTGTTGCGCAGATGCTTTGGGGATGCACTCACGCCCTTGTCCATTCCGAGAATCACGACACGTGAGGCCTCGATGCCGCGGGCAGAGTGCATCGTGACGAGGCGAACATGTTCCTCGGGAACTGAAAGTCCCCGACCATACGTGTCGATCTGGTCGTGCACAGGGACTCCCAAGATCCTGAAAGCATCGCGGGCGAGAGCAGGCTCCCCGCTCTTGCTAGGTCAAGTCCGCTGGGGTGGTGTACGAGGTTGATCCCTCGGTTGGGCGTGTCGGTCAGGCTGTGAGGGCCTGGAGTTCGGGTTCGGTCACCTCCTCGACGACGCAGGTGTCGACGGCCTGGGCGCGGGCGAGGACGTCGAGTCCGAGGTAGCGGCGGCCTTCGGCCCACTCGTCGTGCTGCTCGGCCAGGACGGCGCCGACGAGCCGGATGATGCTGGCCCGGTCGGGAAAGATCCCGACCACGTCGGTTCGCCTGCGGATCTCGCGGTTGAGGCGCTCGTTGGGGTTGTTGGACCAGATCTGGCGCCAGATCTCCTTCGGGAACGCGGTGAAGGCGAGGATGTCGGCACGAGCGTCCTCCAGATGCTCGGCCACCTTGGGGAGCTTCTCGGCCAGGGCGTCGACGACCCGGTCGAACTGGGCGTGGACAGCGTCGGCGTCGGGCTGGTCGTAGATCGAGTGCAGCAGCGCCTTGACCCAGCCCCACGAGGACTTCGGCGTCGCCGACATCAGGTTCGCCGCGTAGTGGGTTCGGCAGCGCTGCCACGAGGCGCCGGGCAACGTGGCGCCGATCGCGGCCACCAGCCCGGCGTGGGCGTCGCTGGTGACGAGCTTGACCCCGGCCAGGCCGCGGGCGGTCAGATCCCTCCAGAAGGCCAGCCACCCGGCGCCGTCCTCGCTGCTGGTGACCTGCACGCCGAGGATCTCGCGGTGCCCGTCGGCGTTGACGCCGGTGGCGACCAGCACGTGGACCGGCACCACCCGGCCACCTTCGCGGACCTTGAGCACCAACGCGTCGGCGGCCACGAAGGTGAACGGCCCGGCCTCCTCCAGCCGTCGGGTGCGGAACTGCTCGACGTGCTCGTCGAGTTCCTTGGCCATCACCGAGACCTGGCTCTTGGACAGGCCGGTGATGCCGAGGGTCTGCACCAGCTTGTCCATCCGCCGCGTCGAGACGCCGAGCAGGTAACAGGTCGCGACCACACTGGTCAGTGCCCGCTCTGCTCGCTTGCGGCGCTCCAGCAGCCACTCGGGGTACAGCGAACCGGTGCGCAGCTTGGGAACCGCGACGTCCAGAGTGCCGACGCGGGTGTCGAGGTCGCGGTGCCGGTAGCCGTTGCGGGAGTTGACGCGCTCCATGCTGCGTTCGCCGTAGCCGGCGCCGCACACCGCGTCGGCCTGCGCCGAGAGCAGCGCATTGACGAACGTGGTGAGCAGGTCCCGCATCAGATCAGGACTGGCCTGGGACAGCTGCTCGTTCAGGAACTGTGCAGGGTCGATACTGGGTCCAGCGGTCATCGTCGTGGTCCTTCTTCGAGTCGGTTTTCGCAGATCACTCGAAGGATCCACCCGGTGGCCGCGCCTACGTTGGAGGCACGCGCTCACTCAGGTCCGTCGTACACCACTCTGCTGGACTCCACTTCTTGCTATCGCTCATTGCGCAGAGGATTGCCAGGTCGCGCCGCTTTCCTTCGGCGGCAAGCTTCTCGAGCTCCTCATGGAAGATCGCGACGTAGCTGTGCAACTTGGCCTGTTGCCAGTTCGTCCTGGGACCGGTGGGGAGCGCAATCCGAACGATCCGGGGGAGCTCGCCACCAGCATTCGACTCAATTCCACCAAGGTCCAACATCGCATCTGGGTTGGGCCCACTCCGAAGCGGATGTTTCGCGACCCACCCAGCGATCTCGTCTGTATTGGGGGCGTGCTCGTACACCGCTTGGGCGAAGAGGAAGTTTGCTGTCTTGTTGCGGTAGTTCCGGCGCAGCGTCTCGACTGAGCCCTCGGCGCGGGCCTGCTGCACGAAGGGAGGAGCTTCGCCAGTCTTGTTCGCGGGCCCGTACAGTTCCTGGCCCGGACCATCCGCAAGGAACCACTCTGCGTCATCAGCCGCCAAGACGCGGAGGAAGTCGAAGTGCTCCTGGGGCATGTCCTGGGCTTCGTCGACGCAGATCGTCTCGAAGAGGCCGCGGAATGCCTCGCGGTCGTCACCGTTCAGTTGATTCACAAGCTCATCAACGTGCGTCACCACGACTCGCTTGTTGACGTCGTCACCAAGACGCTGGGTCGACATGATGCCCCGCAAGGTGGAGGCGAGCACCTTGTTGTAGCAGGTGAAGAGGACGGGACGTCCGGCTCGAGCATGGGCTACAGCGATCTCCTGCAGTTGCACCGTCTTGCCAGTCCCCGGCGCCCCCCGAAACACGACCGGCTTTCGATTACTTGGGGTCAAGTACTTTGCCGCCGGTCCAGATGAGCTGGCGGTCTTGCCTGGAGCGCCGACCCGTACCCGTAGCACCTCGCCGCGGTCACGGTCCGCCCGTGTTGGAGCGGGGCGTGAGCCGGGATCGAGCACCTCGAGCAGAGCCTTTACCTGGACCGGTGTGGGCGCGATGTCGCGACGTGGTGATCCCTTGTGCGGTGGCGAGACGCGGATGGTCTGAAGCCGGCCGAGCAATGCGTCTGAGGAGACCAGGTCGTCGGCGAAGATCATGCCCTCGGCCTGCAGGCGTACCGGGGCTGCGCTGAACCTCGCGGCGAACTCACTGCGCTTGATCAGCGGGAATGCCGCGGTCGCGAAGAAGAATGGAGCTCGCACGTTCGCCGTGGTTCCGACGTACGCGACGAGACCGGTGACGGCTCGACCGGCCTGGAGCACAGGGTGGTGTCCGCCGTTGCGGCCACGGATCTGGCAAACCTTGAGTCCGAACTCCTCGACGGCATCGAGAGGAACGGCCTTCACTTCGATGTTGAAGCAGGCCAGGTCCTCGTGGACGAGGATCGCGTCGATGTCCGGAACGCCACTGGGCAGATAGTCGACATCACCCCAGACGTGAGTGTGGGTGTCGCCCAGTTCGACGAGACGTTCGATGAACGCCCGCTCCCCGAGGTGCCCTTTGCGGTCAGGTACGGGGGAGTGAAGGTGGCCAGGCACCAGTTGACCTCCTCCCGTCAGATCCAAGTCGCCCTAGCTAGTGGCACTCGAACGATACTGACCAGCGCGACGATGCCGCCGCCGATTCGAGAAGCCCCTGAATCTGCCTGCTCTCAGCATCGACGTCGTCCAAGTGCGGAAGGCGGAGGCACCGCCGGTTCAGACGATCGCGTAGTCCCCTTCTGCACAACGAGCGTCGGGCTTGGGCCTCGCGGTTCTGTCGGTGGCGCCAACTACCTTCGAAACCGAGGGCAGCGCCAGGCCTGCTCGCCGGGCGGAGGGCCACAATGTTCGATCACGACCGAGACTTCCCACGGGCTTACACAGTGCCCGGGATCCCACACAAAGCCGCCAGCACGTTGGGTGTGAAGTGGGCGCTGGAGCAGGCCGAGGCGCTCGGCTCGGCGGTGTCGCTGTACGCGCCGGGCAAGCAGAACCTCCAGCATGTGGCTCAGGACCACCCGGCTGTGCACGCGCTCATGCAACGCGGTGTCCGCGTCACGACATGGAGGGACTTCGGTCCGGGCAGCGGCGTGGTCGTCGCACTCTGGCCGGACGAGAGGCACCTCCTTGAGGCTGATGAATGCGGCTCGACGCGGGCGCTGGTGGCGGTCACGTGGAGTCCGCGCCAGACTCTGGAATGGGCGCGGGCCAAAGGCGCGGTACCCATCGGGGGGCCCCGTCCGGACATCAGTCCGACCCGGCGCCTTGACCCAGTGGTGGCCGAGGCGATCGATGGGCTCGGCATCCTCGTTGGGCAGCACAAGACAGCCGATCAGCGCTACCGGGCGGCCATGGCAAAGGGCCTCACTATTCTGCGAGATGCCGGGTATGCCCTTGACCCGAGGGCGCTACATACCCATGCCATCGGGAACGGCTGGCGGGCCAGCAATGCCGAGAAGCTTCGGGAGGTCGCCAGCCGCATCAACGAGGGCAGGGTTATCCAGGGCATGAAGTCGGCACCCCTTAGCGATGACGTCCTGACCCACTGGCGTGAGCGTGCGGCTCCTGGCGCATCGGCGGACGAAGAGTGACCTGCAACGCCGGACAGCAGCGTGATTGAGGGAACCTCCGACCAGCCACTGGATCCGGGCACAGTGGAGTCCAGCAGAGTGGTGTACGACGGACCTGAGTGAGCGCGTGCCTCCAACGTAGGCGCGGCCACCGGGTGGATCCTTCGAGTGATCTGCGAAAACCGACTCGAAGAAGGACCACGACGATGACCGCTGGACCCAGTATCGACCCTGCACAGTTCCTGAACGAGCAGCTGTCCCAGGCCAGTCCTGATCTGATGCGGGACCTGCTCACCACGTTCGTCAATGCGCTGCTCTCGGCGCAGGCCGACGCGGTGTGCGGCGCCGGCTACGGCGAACGCAGCATGGAGCGCGTCAACTCCCGCAACGGCTACCGGCACCGCGACCTCGACACCCGCGTCGGCACTCTGGACGTCGCGGTTCCCAAGCTGCGCACCGGTTCGCTGTACCCCGAGTGGCTGCTGGAGCGCCGCAAGCGAGCAGAGCGGGCACTGACCAGTGTGGTCGCGACCTGTTACCTGCTCGGCGTCTCGACGCGGCGGATGGACAAGCTGGTGCAGACCCTCGGCATCACCGGCCTGTCCAAGAGCCAGGTCTCGGTGATGGCCAAGGAACTCGACGAGCACGTCGAGCAGTTCCGCACCCGACGGCTGGAGGAGGCCGGGCCGTTCACCTTCGTGGCCGCCGACGCGTTGGTGCTCAAGGTCCGCGAAGGTGGCCGGGTGGTGCCGGTCCACGTGCTGGTCGCCACCGGCGTCAACGCCGACGGGCACCGCGAGATCCTCGGCGTGCAGGTCACCAGCAGCGAGGACGGCGCCGGGTGGCTGGCCTTCTGGAGGGATCTGACCGCCCGCGGCCTGGCCGGGGTCAAGCTCGTCACCAGCGACGCCCACGCCGGGCTGGTGGCCGCGATCGGCGCCACGTTGCCCGGCGCCTCGTGGCAGCGCTGCCGAACCCACTACGCGGCGAACCTGATGTCGGCGACGCCGAAGTCCTCGTGGGGCTGGGTCAAGGCGCTGCTGCACTCGATCTACGACCAGCCCGACGCCGACGCTGTCCACGCCCAGTTCGACCGGGTCGTCGACGCCCTGGCCGAGAAGCTCCCCAAGGTGGCCGAGCATCTGGAGGACGCTCGTGCCGACATCCTCGCCTTCACCGCGTTCCCGAAGGAGATCTGGCGCCAGATCTGGTCCAACAACCCCAACGAGCGCCTCAACCGCGAGATCCGCAGGCGAACCGACGTGGTCGGGATCTTTCCCGACCGGGCCAGCATCATCCGGCTCGTCGGCGCCGTCCTGGCCGAGCAGCACGACGAGTGGGCCGAAGGCCGCCGCTACCTCGGACTCGACGTCCTCGCCCGCGCCCAGGCCGTCGACACCTGCGTCGTCGAGGAGGTGACCGAACCCGAACTCCAGGCCCTCACAGCCTGACCGACACGCCCAACCGAGGGATCAACCTCGTACACCACCCCAGCGGACTTGACCCCGGGCACCGTGCGAACTCTCGGGGGAAGGTCGTGCCTACTCGCAGCCGTGCCGACTCCAAGATTGAAGCCCAGGTGAGTGAAGGTCGATGAAGCTCCCGCGGGCGAAGTTGACGTAGCGGCGCTGACCGAGCGAGCCCAACGCTCCGGGTTGGGACCTAACGGGAGAACAAGTAGATCGGCAGAACGATGAGCAGACCGAAGGCGGCCGCCACGTAGGTGAGCTGGAAGAGACCCGTGGTGACGGAGTTCCAGAAGGGTATGGGTGCCGGAACTGCTGTGCAGCCACATTGGCGGCACGGCACCACCCGGCCGCCGTCGCCGAGGCCGAGGACGGGACCCCAGCCCGATCGGTGCCAACCCCAGGTGTGGTCGCATCTCGGGCACTTGGCGTGATCGGTCGAAGTGAACAACTTGTCGAATGCGTCGCGTCGCTGAGTGCTGCTCTGGCCAGTCTGGATCGGGATGCCGGATGCGAGCCGATCGAGTTGCGTCTTGGCGAATGCCATTTCGTCCGACCATCCGAGGCGCCCAGCGACTTCGATGAACTTCGAGGCGATCGGATTCATTGTTTGTCCGGCCCATGGCCCCTCGGTGTTGACCTTGACGAACAATTCGCGCCACAGGGCCTTGTCAGGGCTCGGGGTGTCGTAGAAGTAGTCCGCGATGCAGCGACACGACTCGGTCACGGCCTTGCCGGCGTTCAAGAACTCGCCGCGCTGCACACGTACGGCACGGCTGATCTCGTCCACCAACGCGGCGCGGGCGCTCACAGTGGACATCCCAGCCTCCCCTTCTCGCTCTTTGCCCAGGAGCTGAGGTCTCCCACCGGCATGCCTTCGACGCTGCTGACCGCGCCCTCCATGCGGCTGGAGCCCAACCTAACGCGAGTTGTTCAACGACACGTGAGCAAGTTCCAACTTCGCCGAACTCGCGGGGCTGACCATTGACGGACCCGGCTCGGTCGCACGGGGTCGTCAATGGAGGTGCCGAGAGATTCCCGCATGCCGCGCGTCGCCCTGTGCTTCATTCCGGACAGGTCCGCCGGCGACGGCCCTCCACGGCGCTGCAGTCTGCGAGTCAACGGACCGCGGGAGAAGTTGTGCCAGCCGCACTCCTCAGCGGCCCCGCTGCGCCCCAAAGCCACAATCGGCGACAGGTGAACCCTGAAACGGGCGGAGCTGTGCGACGGCATCAAAGGCCCGACGTTTAGTGCTGTGTCGCTCCATGAGAGCGGAGCAGTTGCTCCATTTCCCAACTGTTGCGATGAAGGCCGCGAGCGGCGAGTGACAGCGGCGTGCCTTCTTCGGAGCGAGCATTTGGGTTCGCCCCAAGTTCCAACAGTACTCGCGTCGCTTCAAGGTCTCCGGGCATCACGCTGCGGTGCAGTGGTGTGTTACCCCGACTGTCGGTGGCCTCGATGTCGGCGTTGCCCGCAACCAGAATCGGAATCACGGTGACCTTGCCGCGGTTGGCCGCGATGTGAAGCGCGGTATCCCCCGTTGCATCTTGTAGGGCGGGGTCGGCGCCGTTCTCGAGCAGCCACGTCACCATGGCGGCATTGCCCTGGTGAGCCTGCCGAGCCAAAGGGATCATCCGCCCAATGCCGGGCACGTCGAAGCCGTTGATGTCGGCACCCTTTGCGATCTGGGCCTGAGCCTCGCGAGGTGTGTCGGCTGCGAAGAACTTCCGGGTCGCCTTTTCGGCACTCCCTCCAAACAAACCCACGCGTACCTCCGTGCTCAACGAGATCGTCCGTTGCCCGCAATTTATAGCGCTGTGGTCAGGCTCGCACAGGGCTTCGCCTGCTCCGCGATCCGCGCGCCGAGACAGAGCCCCGCGGGGTGGTGGGCTTTGAGGGGATCCTCGGTGTCCTACTCGCCGCTGTCGATGGCGGCGTGGTCACCAGTATCCATCGGGTCGTTGAGCAGCGCCATGGACTCCTCTGAGAGGTAGCGGCGATCGCCGGCGATCCACTCGTCGTGCATGTCGATGAGGACCGCGCCGACCAGTCTGATCACGGCGGCCGCGTTCGGGAAGATCCCGACCACTCGGCTGCGGCGCTTGATCTCCTTGTTGACCCGCTCGAGCGGGTTGGTGGACCAGATCTTGCGCCAGTGGGCCTTGGGGAACGCGGTGAACGCGAGGACCTCGGCCTTGGCCTCGTCCATCAGCGGAGCGACCTTGGGGAACGACTTGGCGAGCTGGTCGCGGACCTCGTCCCACGCGGCGGCGACGGCCTCGGGATCGGGCTGGGCGAAGATCGTGCGGAACACCGCGGCGACCATGTCGGCGTGGCTCTTGGGCACGTGCGCGAGCAGGTTGCGGGCGAAGTGGACCCGGCAGCGCTGGTGCGCGGAGCCTTGGAAGGACCGCTTCAACGCCTTCACGAGCCCGGAGTGCTGATCGCTGATGACCAGCTGCACTCCGGACAGGCCGCGCTGCTTGAGGCTGAGCAGGAAGCTTCGCCAGAACGTCTCGTCCTCGCTGTCGCCGACGTCGAGTCCGAGGACCTCCCTGCTGCCGTCGGCGGCGATCCCGGTGGCGACCACGACCGCCATGGATACGACCTGGCCGCCCTTGCCGGGCTTGTTCCGGACGTGGAGGTAGGTCGCGTCGAGGTAGACGTACGGGAAGGGCGTGTGGTCCAGCGGCCGGGTGCGGAACGCGCCGACCGACTCATCGAGCTGCTCACAGATCCGGGAGACCTCGGACTTGCTGATCCCGGAGTCGGCGCCGAGGGCGACGACCAGGTCGTCCACGCTCCTGGTCGAGATGCCGTGGACGTAGGCCTCCATCACCACCGCGTACAGCGCTTGGTCGATCCGGCGCCGCGGCTCCAGGATCGAAGGGAAGAACGATCCCTTGCGGAGCTTGGGGATCCGCAGCTCGACGTCGCCGGCCTTGGTAGCCAGCAGCTTGGGACGGGTGCCGTTGCGTTCGGTGACGCGGTCCTCGGTGCGCTCGTAGCGCTCGGCGCCGATCGCGCCCGCAGCTTCGAACTCGACGAGCTCTTGGAGCACAGTGCGGACCGACTCGCGGATCATGTCGACGCCATCGCCGGTGCGGAACGCCTCGAGCAACTCAGACAGGGCAGACTGGGACAAGGCCATCGGTGGTTCTCCTTCAGTGCGTGACTTGGTCGTTTCACACCGAAGATCCCGCCGATGGCCGCCTACTTCACGCAGCCCCGCCGCTGACCCTCAAACCCCACCACTCCACGGGACTCTCCTCGCGCCCGATCGGTCACCGGGACATCAGCTGTACACGCCGGCAGGTTCAGCGTCTGAGAAGTCCACCGAATCAGTAGATCTTGACAAGTGTTCGCCATTGTCCAGATTGGCTGCATCTCGACATTCGACGAGGCCGCGCAAGGGGCCGCCCAGAATCTTCTTCAACTTTCGGGGGGACGCCCTCTGACCTGCGCAAACGTGCGTCCCCCCTCAGCGTCCCCCCTCGAAATCCGGGGTTTCGGGGGACGGATGCGGGGACGCCCGCTCGCGACCTTTCTGCCGTGCTCAGCCACGGACGAAAGGAGCGAGTGCGATGAGTGTGGGAGACCAGCTCGGCCTCGACGACAACAGCGAACTGCTCGACCAGGCCCGCCAGAAGTGGCCGGCCTGGGTAGCAGCGGATCCTCGGCTCGGGGTTGTCGAGGAGTTCGACGACCTGCGGGCCTGGCTGCCCTCGGCGGACAGCTCAGCCTCTGACGAGGTCCTCCTGGCGCTGGCCATGCTCGCGGCCCCCGACGGTGGCGACGAGATTGCCGCGGCTGCCGCGCTCGCCAAGTGCCTGCTGCCGGGTGCGTGCCGGCTCGCCGGCTGGCTGAGCACCCTGCCGCCCCGCGAGGTCTTCCGGGACAGCCAGCCCGTCGCCGCCGGCTCCTGGTCAGCCGTCCAGCGGATCGACGAACTCGTGGCCTCCCAGCTGTGGATCGAGGTGCGGACCTTCAAGTGGCGCCGGCTGCGCAAGGTCGCAGCGAACATCCTGATCAACACCCGGGTCGGGGTACTCCGCGAGGTCGGCGACTTCTTCCACGTCTCCCGCGCCGACCGCACCTGGGCGAACACCACCCTCGTCGAGTCCTTCTCCTCGGGCGACCTGACCAGCCCGGACGGCGGAGCTGAGTACCAGGCGGCCATGCCGACCGAGAGGTCCGCCGGCGCACTGTTCCACCGGCCCGAGATCCTCGCCGACGCCGGCCCCGAGCAGGAGGAGCCGTCGGCCACCGAGGAGCTGCTGGAGCTGCTGGCGTGGGCCTGCGAGAACCAGGTGATCAGCCCGGCCGACCGCTACCTGCTGCTGTGCCTGGTCGACGAAGCCGACCGGATAGAGACCCGAAACCTGACCCGCGGCTACGGCGGCCTCCTCAGCAACGAGGTGTCCAGCCGCGTCGCACCCCGCATCGGGGTGTCTGAGGCCACCGTCCGCCGCCACGGCTCGCGCACCGTGCGCGCCCTCGCCGCGGCCGCCCCAAGGAAGTTCGGCCATGACGAATGAGCGCAACCGTGATCGCTCCCACCGCCCCGAGACACATAGGCGACTGGAGGTGGTGAAGCCCATGACAAACACCCAGGACGACGGCGAGAGCCGGACGCCGGAGCAGATCGCCGAGCTGTTCGCGATCGCCGGCCGCGAGACCGAGGCGATCGAGCAGCTCACCGGCTGCGTCGCCCAGCTGCACGAGGTGCAGGCCGCCAAGGCCCAGCTGGCCAGCCTCACCCCGGCCGAGGTCCGTGCCGCGCTCGAGTACCGCCGCGGCGGCCTCGGGGAGGCCCAGTGAGCACCCAGACCTCGAGCCGCCCGGTCGGCGTCGACGAGCTCAAGCGGGCCTGGAACGCGGTGAGCGCAGGCGAGTTCCGGACCGGCCCCGGCGCCGGCAAGGGACCCCGCGGCCGCGGCACCGCCGCCGCGGACAACTGGACCCCGTCGGCGGGTGAGCACACCATCGCGGTCATCGGCTGCGCCGGGTCGGTCGGGGCCAGCACCGTCGCCTTGGCCGCCGGCCTCGCAGCGGCCAGCCCGGTCCGGGTCATCGAGTGCTGCTCGGTCACAGCGTCGGGCCTCGCCGCGGCCAGCACCGCCGAGCTCGGCCTGCACCCGACCGACTGGCGCCAGGGCAAGCGCGAACACGTCCTGCTCGAGCGGGCCAGCGAGGTCCTCGCCGGCGTCGACGAGGTTCCACTGCCGACCGAGTCCGAGCACGAGACCCAACTGACCATCCTCGACATCGGCTGGGAGGCCGGCCAACTTCTGGCCACCGACTGCTGGCTCGCCGAGGCCGTCCGCACCGCCGACCAGATCGTCCTGGTCACCACCGCCACCGTCCCCGGGATGCGCCGCGCCTCGGTCGCGCTCGAGCTGCTGGCCAACCACTGGCAGCCCGAGCAGATCACCCTCGCCGTGCGCGGTCCGCGCCGCAAGAAGTGGCCCCGGGGCCTCGAGCACGCCGGCGGGCCCGCCGTACGGCGCGCCCTAGTCGCAGACCGGTGCGTGGAGATCCCCGAGGACCGCGAGCTCGCGGTCAACGGCCTGGACTCCCGGCCCGTCCCGGCCCCCCTGATCTCGGCAGCCCGCCAGCTGCTCGAGCCCGCACACCTGTGCGACACCAGCGAAAGCGCCTGACCCACCGGGGGTCAGCAACCCAGAAAGGAAGTCCACCCATGGACGTCATGACCGCTGTTCTCCCGATGGCCGCCAAGGTCTGCCCGAAGGCACCCCCGGGTGCTGTCGGACCCACCAACGAGATCACCAGCTACGTGCTGTGGGGCGTCATCGTCCTGTTCGGTCTCGGCATCATCATCGCCATCGGCGCAATCATCGCCGGCCGAGTGTTCTCCCTGCCGCACGCCTCCAAGGTCGGCGTGATCTCGGTGGTCGTCGTGTTCGCCTGCGCGATCGCCTACCTGGTCCTGCCCGGCATGCTCAACGGGATCCTCGGCAAGGGCTGCATCTGATGCGGCGCGCAGCCACGAAGAAGGCCGAGGCCACCACCGAGTGGGGCCGGCGCCGGCTGCTCGGCATCCTCGCCGCCGCCGTCGCCGTGGCTGTGCTCCTGCTGGTCGGCCTCGTCTACGCGGTGTACCTGGCGATCGCCGGTATCGGGGACGAGGCGAACGCGAACACCGGCGCGGCCACCGGCGAGACCGACCACTCGACGGTGGCCCGCGGTGCCGCACACCGCGACGACATCGCGGCCGAGCCGATGCTGAGCGTCCCCGAGGGCGCGGCCTTCCCGGCCGAGACCACCAGCACCAAGGCCCCGGAGATCAAGATCCCGGCCGGCGCCGGCGTCAACGGACCCGCTTTCGTGATGACCGGGTTCCCGCAGACCCCCGAGGGCGCGATCGGACAGCTCGCCCAGATCGACCTCGCGGTGCTGCAGTCGATGAGCCTGACCACCGCCGAGGAGGTCTACAACGCCTGGGCGCTGCCCGGCGGCGTCCGCGCGGAGGACTGGTGGATCACCGCCAGCGTCCGGGCCTTCCTGTCCAGCACCGGGATGGGCGAGGTCAAGGACCCCAGCGCCTCGGTCTCCCTCGAGCCGGCCGGCGCGCTGATCAAGGGAACCGACGGCCCCGACTGGGCCACAGTCTGCGTGCTGATGAAGGTCAGCGCGACCTACAAGTCCGAGGGCCAGATCGCCTTCGCGCACTGCGAGCGCATGCAGTGGGTCGGCGGCCGCTGGATGGTCGCCCCCGGCACTCCGCCGGCACCCGCACCCGCAACCTGGCCCGGCACCCAGCTAGCCCACGAGGCCGGCTGGCGCACCTGGTCCACCGACCACACGACCGAACCCACCAACCCCGGCGACCACGAAGGGGAGCACTGACATGCGCAACGAGATGAGCAACCGGATCAACGGCCCGATGGGGGAGTCCCGCACCACCTTGCTGCGTGTGGGCGTCCTGGTGGTGATCGCCGCCCTGGTGGCCACCGCCGTGTGGCTCGGAGCTCGAGGACGCGCCGACGACAACGGCGGCACCGACAAGACCTCCGGCGGATCGAGCCAGACCGAGGGGCAGAACGTCTCGGTCGAGCAGGTGGCCCCGGACACCGCCCCCGCGGACGGCGTCGTGATCCCGACCGGCGCCGAGGTGGTCGACGGCCACCCCATCCGGTTCCCGGCCACAGACCTCGGTGCGGTCGCCCTGCAGGTCGAGGTCGCCAAGGCACAGCTCGGGTTCGACTACGACCAGGCCGCCGCCGTGGCCGGCCTGTACGCCGCCCCCGAAGACAAGGCGGTCTTCGAGCAACGCGCCCGCGACGCCGTCGCGCTGCGCCGCCAGCAGGCCGGCGTCCCGAAGCAGGGCGACGTCCCGCCGCCCGCGTCGTACGCCGTGACACCGATCGCCTACACCCTCGAAGAGCTCGACACCGGCTACTACGCGGTGAACCTGCTCAGCTACGTCACCCTCACCACCGCCAACGGCAAGGTCAGCGATGGCCTCTACGCCGGCACCCAGCTGATGCGCTGGACCGAGGTCGACGGAGTAGGGGACTGGCGCCTGGTCCAGGGCAGCGATGAGGACATCGACCACCTGGTCTCCACCGGCCAGCCACAGGCGGTCGCGCCGGGCACCCCGGAGTACAAGCAGGCCGGCTGGATCCCGATCGACGGAGCGCCCCAGTGATCGCCGCTGTCGTCGACCGAGTGACCAGGCTGGGCATCGCCGCGCTGGCCGTCCTCGTCCTCACCACGCTCGTCGGTGCCGCCACCGCGCTGCAGCCGCCCGCCGCGGCCGCGGCCGAGCCGGTGGCCCGCACGGCCGCCACGACGGCCCGGTCCGCTCCGGTGGCGGCCACCGGCCAGCTGCCGGCCCGTGACGTCAAGATGGGCTGCCCCGGCCCGGACGCGCTGTGCGACCTCGGCGGCGACGCCGTCGACTGCGCCAAGGACCCGATCGACTGCGGCAAAGACGCTGCCGGCGAGGTCAAGGACGGCGCCGGGAACCTGATCAACGGCGCCGGCGACGTCCTCGACGGCGCGACCGGACTGCTCCCGGACGGCTGCGGCATCCTCGACGCGATCTGCGACGGCGGATTGCCTGGACTCCCGGGCTTGCCGGGGGTCCCCGGGATCCCCGGCATCCCTGGCCTCCCGAACGTCGGCGACCTGTTCGGCGGCGGCATCCCCGGCCTGGGCGACATCCCCAACCCGTTCGAGGCCATCGGCGACGTCATCGCCAAGGCCGCGGCCGATGCCTGGACCGCAGCCATGCTCGCGGTCTGGAACTCCGGCCTGTTCGTGCTGCGCATCGTGCTCACGTTCAGCGAGCTGTTCTTGACCCCCGACCTGCGCGCCGACGGACCGGGCAAGGACGTCTACGCCTTCACGCTCTGGCTCGCCCTCTCACTGGTGGTCATCTTGGCGATGATCCAGCTCGGCGCTGCCGCCTTCAAGCGCGAAGGGAAGGGCCTCGCGCGGGCGTTCATCGGCGCCGGCCAGTTCGTCGTGGTCTGCGCCTGCTGGTTCGGCTACTGCGTGATGATCGTCGCTGCCTGCGGCGCCATCACCAAGGCGCTGATGAAGTCGCTGCTCAAGGTGCAGACCTGGCCCGACTGGGACCCCCTGGGCGGCCTCGGCATCGATGACATCACCGACGCCGGCGTGGCCACCGCGCTCGCGTTCCTCGGGATCTTCCTGTGGCTCGCCGCGATCGGGCACGTCCTGGTCTACCTCGCGCGCGCCGCGTCGCTGCTGGTGCTGACCGCCACCGGCCCGCTGTCGGCGGCCGGCCTGGTCTCGGACTTCACCCGCTCCTGGTTCTGGAAGTCGCTGCGCTGGTTTCACGCCGCGGCCTTCACGCCGGTGCTGATGGTGATGGTCCTGGGCATCGGCGTGCAGTTCGCCAACGGTGTCGCCGCCCACCTCGCCGACGACACCGCCAAGGCGTTCGGCACCGCCCTGCCGGCAGTGATGACGATCCTGATCAGCGTCGTGGCGCCGCTGGCTCTGTTCAAGCTCCTGGCGTTCGTCGACCCGGGCACCCCCAGCGGCGCGTCGTTCCGACAGGGCATGGCCATCCAGGGCGGCCTCCAGGGCCTGCTCGGCGGCGGTGCCGGCGGCGGCGGTTCATCGGCCGCGTCGACCACGGACGCCAACGGCCGGTCTTCGGGTGAGCAGAGCGCGGAGGCCTCGACCGGTGACCGGTTCAACAAGTCGACCCAGGGCGTCCTCGGCAGCTTCGGGCCGGTCGGCCAGGCGCTGTCGACCGGCATGGGCTGGATCAACTCCGCCGGTGCCAAGGCGACCTCGCTGATGTCGGACGAGACCAACCAGGCCGGCGTCGGGCAGAGCACCTACGGCCCGGACTTCAGCGGCATGGGAGGCCGTCAGTCCGGCGGCCAGTCCGGCGACCAGAGCAGCGGAACGCACCCCGGTTCGCAGGGCGGCGGGGACTACGACCCGCAGATGCCGACTCCGCCCATGCCGCCTGCTCCGCCGACACCTCCGACGCTGCCCACCGGCGGTGCGCCTGGTGGCGGCTCGGGTGGCGGTCAGGGCGGTGCCGGCGGTGCCGGAGCAGCTCCCAAGACCCCGGCTGCCGGTGGCGGTGGGGGAGCGGCGGGCGGCGCCGGTGGTGCCGCCGCGGCCGCCGGCGGGATCCCCCCGGTGGCGGTGTAGCGATGCGCCGCCCGATCCGCCTCACCCCCCTGCCGACCCACCCCGACCTCATTGACCCGGAAGGAAGCCGACGATGACCATCTACGCCGACTACCAGCGCGACCGCATCGGCTGGTTCTTCGGCCTCTCCGGAGGCCAGCTGATGTTCCTGGCGCTGGCCAGCCTGCCGGCGTTCTGGGCGATCAGCCGCGGGGCGTGGTTCTCCGCGTTCCTGTTCGCCCTGGTCTGGCTGTTCCTGCTGGCCATCACCGTCATCCCGGTCCGGGGCCGCTCGGCCACCGGCTGGGTGTTCGCCTCGACGGCGTACGCCGTGGGTGGGCTGCTGGGCTGGACCTCGTTCAGGGCCAAGGCCACCCAGGGCCGCGGCGAGGACCTCGACACCCCGGACCTGCCCGGGGTGCTGCAGGGGGTCCAGATCCACGACGGCCCGCCGCACGGCTCGCAGCTGCAGCGCGTCGCGGTGATCCAGGACCACGCCACCAAGACGTGGGCGGTCACCGCCGCGATCGTGCACCCTGGCATCGGCATGAAGGACGTCGAGGAGCGCAACCGCTACGGCGAGGCGCTCGCCGGGCTGCTCGACGTCGCCGGGCGCACCGAGAAGGTCGACGAGATCCTCTTCATGGTCCGCACCGTCCCCGAGGACGGCGCCGAGCGCGATCTGTGGGTCACCAAGCACCGCCGCGCCAACGCCCCGGAGCTGGCCGAGGTGGTGAACAGCGACCTGGCCCACGGCCTCACCCAGGCGTCGGTGCGCACCGAGACGTTCGTGACGATCGTCGTCCCCGAGACCCGGATCGCCCGGTCGGCCAAGGAGTCCGGCGGCGGCTTCGAGGGACGCTGCCGCGAGATCTACCTGCTCATGGCTGAGATCGAGGCACAGCTGCGCGGCCCGATGGGCATGACCTCCGTCCGGTGGCTCACCTCGCCCGAACTCGCGCTTGCCTGCCGGACCGGGTTCGCCCCCGGCGATCGCGCCGGCATCGTCGAGGCCCTGGCGATGCGGGAGAAGGAGCCGGGCGTGAACGCCGACGTCCCGTGGGCGATGGCCGGCCCGTCCGGTGCCGACGCCACAGTGCGGCACTACAGCCACGACGCCTGGAACTCGATCAGCGCCACCATCAAGCTGCCCACCCGCGGCGTGGCGATGGGCGCACTCGCACCGATCCTCACCCCGAGCGAGTCCGGCGAGCGGCGCTCGTTCGTCGTCGCCTACCCGATCGTGTCCCACTCCAAGGCCGACCGGCAGTCCGGCAACGCCGAGTGGGCCGCCGACCTGGCCGAGGGCATGAACGAGAAGCTCGGCCGCAAGACACGCGCCAAGCAGCGCGACGAGGCCCACAAGGCCCGCGGACTGGACGCAAAGCTGGCCCGCGGCAACTCGCTGACCCGCCCCTACGCGGTGTGCACGGTCACCGTCCCCAAGACGCTGCGGATCACCGAGTTCGGCCGCCGCCTGGACGCATCGGTCCGCCGCGCCGGGTTCGCGCCGCTGCGCCTCGACCTCGCCCAGGACACGGGGTTCTCCGCCTCGACCATCCCGCTCGGAACGAGCCTGACCCGGAGCGGAGACGCCTGATGACCACCTCTCGCCGCAACCGCCGCGGCGGCCGCGACATGGCCGCCCTGCTGTCGGACTTCGGTCACGACCTGCCCACGATCGCCGCCCTCGAGCCGGAGGCCAAGGAGCCCCGGATCTTCAAGTACGCCCCGCGCCGCGGTGCAGCTCGTGGCGGCCGCGGCTGGGCGGCCGCCACGGCGCCGGCGTCGGCCTGGCGCATGACCAGCGACCAGGCGCCGGTGTTCTGGCCGTTCGTCTCCGCGCCCGCCCTGCCCCCGACCGGCGCGCAGATGGGCGTCGACCAGCTCTCGGGCGGCTCGTTCTACTGCGACCCGTTCGGGTGGGTGCTGCGCGACGACGTGCCGGCGACCAACCCCAACATCTTTCAGTTCGCCAAGCCCGGCAGCGGCAAGTCCGGCACCACCAAGGCGTTCTGCACCCGGATGATGCCCTTCGGCTACCGCACGCTGGTCACCGGCGACGTCAAGGACGAGTACGAGTCCCTGTGTCGCGCGCTCGGGGTCGAGCCCTTCGTCATCGCCCCCGGCTTCTGGGCGCGGGTCAACCCGCTGGACATGGGCCCGCTCGGCGACGGCTGGAAGGACCTCTCCGCCGAGGAACAGCAGCGCCGCGCCACGATCATCTTCAAGCGCTGGCTGGTCCTGGTCCGCGGCCTCGTCGGGTCCATGAAGATCGACGACGAGCGCCGGGTCCCGTTCGGTCCCGACGAGAGCGACGTCGTCCGCAACGCACTGCAGATCCTCACCGGCTACGCCGCCGGCAACACCGTCCTCAAGGAGACGACCATCCCGCGTCTGTGGGACCTGCTGCGCAACCCCACCGAGGAGCTCGTCCGGGCCTGCGAGTACGCGAACACCCGCGTGTTCCTCGACGACACCCGGCTGCTGCGCAACGCACTCGGCGAGCTCGTCACCGGCACTCTGGCCGGCCTCTTCGACGACTTCACAAACATCGAGGTCGACTGGCGCGCCCCGATCCAGTCGTTCAGCCTCTCTCGGCTCGACGGCCTGGGCGATGAGGCGGTCGGCATCGCGCTGCTGTGCATGAACTCCTGGGGCCGCGGCCTGCGGGAGATCGCCGAGCCCGGCGACCTGCGCATCGTCGTGCGCGACGAGGTCTGGAAGCAGATGCGTCTCGGAACCGCCGCGGTGGCCAGCTTCGACGCCGACCTGCGGCTCTCCCGCGGCATGGCCGGCAAGGGCGGCGACATCCAGTTCTGCAACCTCCACAAGCCCTCCGACCTGCTCTCGGTTGGCGACGCCGACTCCCAGGCCGCGATGATCGCCAAGGACCTCCTCGAGCTGGCCGACATCAAGATCCTCGGCGCCCAGAAGCCTCGCGTCGCCCGCGAGCTCGACTCGATGCTCGGTCTCGGCCCGATCGCCCAGGACCTCGTCTCCGGGTGGGCGATGCAGGACAAGGGCCGCGCGCTGTGGTGCATCGGCGACGCCACCTACAAGGTCCAGACCGTGCTGCACCCACTGGAGAAGAAGCTCTACTACACCAACGAGGCCATCGAGGCCGCTCTTTAGAAGTTCGCGCGAATTTTGACGGTTCTGCGACGAACCTGAGCATACGCAACGTCCTCGAGTGTGTGCGGACACTCAGGTTCGGAGAAGCCGGGGACGTGGCATGTCGTGTGCCAGATCTGGAGCCGTCACCGAGAAGGAGTAGCGGCGATCGGGTCGGCCCCGCGGGTTCACCGTTGGCGGTTCCCTATGCGGTGATGGGGCCCTCACCTCCGAGGGCAGGCGTCCCCGCGAGTACGTCGTAGAGCGGAACCCAGATGCCGCGCCGCGACCGCGAGCATGTTGGGCGCGCTTGCACTGCACAGTGACCGGCCAAGTGTGCGGCGGAGGCCGCGACGCGGGCCCGGTCAGCCGGGGCCCGCGTCGTCGATCATGATTCCGGTTCTCGGTGAGACAGTGCTGTATGTCGTAGTTTGGACTGCCTGACCCACGCTGACCTACGGGTGGACCCCTTGTGCCAGCTTGGAACGAACGCACCCGGCCGTGGAGCTATGGCCACGAGGGTCACCGGACCGACCTCTAAGTGGAGTCCAGCAGAGTGGTGTACGACGGACCTGAGTGAGCGCGTGCCTCCAACGTAGGCGCGGCCACCGGGTGGATCCTTCGAGTGATCTGCGAAAACCGACTCGAAGAAGGACCACGACGATGACCGCTGGACCCAGTATCGACCCTGCACAGTTCCTGAACGAGCAGCTGTCCCAGGCCAGTCCTGATCTGATGCGGGACCTGCTCACCACGTTCGTCAATGCGCTGCTCTCGGCGCAGGCCGACGCGGTGTGCGGCGCCGGCTACGGCGAACGCAGCATGGAGCGCGTCAACTCCCGCAACGGCTACCGGCACCGCGACCTCGACACCCGCGTCGGCACTCTGGACGTCGCGGTTCCCAAGCTGCGCACCGGTTCGCTGTACCCCGAGTGGCTGCTGGAGCGCCGCAAGCGAGCAGAGCGGGCACTGACCAGTGTGGTCGCGACCTGTTACCTGCTCGGCGTCTCGACGCGGCGGATGGACAAGCTGGTGCAGACCCTCGGCATCACCGGCCTGTCCAAGAGCCAGGTCTCGGTGATGGCCAAGGAACTCGACGAGCACGTCGAGCAGTTCCGCACCCGACGGCTGGAGGAGGCCGGGCCGTTCACCTTCGTGGCCGCCGACGCGTTGGTGCTCAAGGTCCGCGAAGGTGGCCGGGTGGTGCCGGTCCACGTGCTGGTCGCCACCGGCGTCAACGCCGACGGGCACCGCGAGATCCTCGGCGTGCAGGTCACCAGCAGCGAGGACGGCGCCGGGTGGCTGGCCTTCTGGAGGGATCTGACCGCCCGCGGCCTGGCCGGGGTCAAGCTCGTCACCAGCGACGCCCACGCCGGGCTGGTGGCCGCGATCGGCGCCACGTTGCCCGGCGCCTCGTGGCAGCGCTGCCGAACCCACTACGCGGCGAACCTGATGTCGGCGACGCCGAAGTCCTCGTGGGGCTGGGTCAAGGCGCTGCTGCACTCGATCTACGACCAGCCCGACGCCGACGCTGTCCACGCCCAGTTCGACCGGGTCGTCGACGCCCTGGCCGAGAAGCTCCCCAAGGTGGCCGAGCATCTGGAGGACGCTCGTGCCGACATCCTCGCCTTCACCGCGTTCCCGAAGGAGATCTGGCGCCAGATCTGGTCCAACAACCCCAACGAGCGCCTCAACCGCGAGATCCGCAGGCGAACCGACGTGGTCGGGATCTTTCCCGACCGGGCCAGCATCATCCGGCTCGTCGGCGCCGTCCTGGCCGAGCAGCACGACGAGTGGGCCGAAGGCCGCCGCTACCTCGGACTCGACGTCCTCGCCCGCGCCCAGGCCGTCGACACCTGCGTCGTCGAGGAGGTGACCGAACCCGAACTCCAGGCCCTCACAGCCTGACCGACACGCCCAACCGAGGGATCAACCTCGTACACCACCCCAGCGGACTTGACCGACCTCTACGCCAGATTGGCGAGGAGGTCGCGGCAGGCTTGTTCGCAGCGTCGGCAGGCTTCGGCGCAGATACGGCAGTGCTCGTGCATGTCGGCATGGCTTTCGCACTCGTCGCCGCATGCCTTGCAGGCGGTCGCGCAGGCTTCCAGGAACGCTCGGGTCACATTCGCGTCGTACCCGGTGTGGCGTGACAACGCGTTCCCGGTGGCGACGCAGATGTCGGCGCAGTCGAGATCAGTACGAATGCACTTGGTCAATTCGGCGACCATGTCCTCCGACAGACACGCGTCGGCACACGCGGTACAAATCTGTGCGCACTCGAAACAGGCCGCGATGCACTCGGCCAGCTTTTCCTTGTCGATGTTGCCCAAGTCCTTCGGGTAAGCCTCCAGCATCTTGGTGTGAGCCACGGTTCCTCCTCTAGTTACGGCGGCGAGGTCATCCCGGCATGGTGCTCTTGATCCGCCGCTCTCCTGACGTCTGTACCCAACCGGACGAGCATCATCCGCATAGCCGCACGGATATCGGGTACTTCCGCGGGGTGACTGACGACCATCCGGTCCGCGCTCGCGTAGACGCGCCCGACCAGAACACCGGTGGCGGCGACCGGCACCAGCACCCGGTCGATCCGAGACGGGTTGCCTTGGCCCGCGAGCGCCTGCCGTCGGCAGAGGAGGGAGACCGGCTCACCAGCGTGCTCTCGTTGATGGCCGATCCCACCCGGGCACGACTGTTGTACGCGCTTGACGTGGTCGAGGAGCTTTGTGTGGGCGACCTCGCCATTGCGTTGTCGGTGAGCGAGGACGCAGTCTCCTACGGACTTCGGGTGCTGCGTACCGCCGGGCTGGTGAGACGACGCAAGGAGGGCCGGATCGTGTACTACCGGCTCGCAGAGGGCTTTCCCGAGCCGCTTCGTCAGCACTGTCTACGTCAGCTCATCGAGATGTCTCGCGCTCCAATCGAGGACGACGACGTCTGACGCCGAGCTGAGCGACATCAACCACCGCAACTGACCCCCATCGGAAAGGGCAATCCCCATGTCATCGCCTCATACGCAGAAGCCGTCCGGTGCCAGCGAGCCCAGTGACCGGGAGAAGCCCGAGCAGCAGAAGGGGGACAAGGCCCATGAGCGGCGGATGTACGTACGTTTCGGACTGATGATCGCCACCTCCACGGTGGTGATGTTCGTCTTGATGTACTCCAACGTCTTCGCCTTTGACCACGTGCGGTGGAGCGAGGAGCGCTTCTACATGGCGCTGTTGATGGGCGGCGCCATGGCGCTGGTGATGTTCGCGTTCATGCGCAGCATGATGTACAAGAACCGCGCCTACAATCTCGTGCTCGTGGCGGTGGCGCTGCTGCTCGGTGCAGGTGGGCTGTACCTCTCGCGTTCCCAGGCGTTGGTCGACGACCAGGCGTACATGAAGGGCATGATCCCGCACCACTCGATCGCCATCTTGACCAGCGAGCGGGCCGACATCGATGACGTTCGCGTTCGAGAACTCGCCGACGAGATCATCAAGGCCCAGCGCAAGGAGATTAAGGAGATGGACTGGCTGATCGAGGATATCGAGAAGAACGGCCCGGCCACCACTCAGGAGGAAGCCGATCAGCGTCCCGTCCCGAGCTTCGAGGGAACCGCCGCCAGCAGCCTCGATGATGTCAGTGATGCCCTTGCCATGTTGGCCCTGTTCGGCGTCGAACTGCCTTGACCGTATACCCTAGGGGGGTATAGTGGAGTCATGAATGCGCACACCCATCGTCCCGACGCCGCCACGATGGACCAGGTCACCGACCCGGTGTGCGGCATGAAGGTCGATCCGTCCGTGGCCGAGCACGCGGTCGACCACCGCGGTGAGCAGTTCTACTTCTGCTCAGCCGGCTGCAAGGGCAAGTTCCTCGCCGACCCCGGCCAGTACACCGGCCATGGCTTCCCGGACCGTGCCGCAGGCGGCCGCGCCGGGCATGCAACCGAGCCAGGACATGGGCAGCCGACCCCGAGTGAGGGCGAGTCGGTCGAGTACACCTGCCCGATGCACCCCGAGATCCGCCAGGACGGCCCTGGCACCTGCCCCATCTGCGGGATGGCCCTCGAGCCCGTGATCGTCACCGCGGACACCGGCCCGTCCGAGGAACTGCGCGACATGACCCGCCGCTTCTGGGTTGGAGTCGTCCTGTCTATCCCGGTCGTGATCCTTGGCATGGGCCGCGATCTCGTCCCGTGGCTGCACGACAACATCTCCGCTACCGCGTCGGCGTGGACCCAGCTCGTGCTCGCGACCCCGGTGGTGCTGTGGGCCGGGTGGCCGTTCTTCGTCCGCGGCTGGGCGTCGGTGCGGACCCGGAACCTCAACATGTTCACGCTCATCGCGATGGGCACGGGCGTTGCGTGGCTGTTCTCCGTCGTCGCCACCGTCGCGCCGGGCATCTTCCCTGCCGCTTTCCGTGAGGACCGGGCCGTCGAGGTGTACTTCGAGGCCGCAGCCGTCATCACCACCCTCGTCCTGCTCGGGCAGGTCCTCGAGCTTCGCGCGCGCGAAGCGACCTCCGGCGCCATCAAGGCCCTCCTGGACCTGTCCCCCAAGACCGCGCGCCGCGTCGGTGAGGACGGCACCGAGGAGGAAGTCACTCTCGACCAGGTTGAGATCGGGGACATGCTGCGCGTCCGCCCCGGCGAGAAGGTCCCGGTCGACGGGCTCGTTGAGGACGGCAAGTCCGCTGTCGACGAGTCCCTCGTCACTGGCGAGTCCATGCCCATCACCAAGAACGTCGGCGACAACGCCATCGGCGGCACCCTCAACCAGACCGGCGCCTTGCTGGTGCGCGCCAACGCGGTCGGCCGCGACACCATGCTTGCCCGCATCGTGAACATGGTGGCCGAAGCCCAACGCTCCCGCGCACCCATCCAGCGCACCGTCGACCGAGTCTCAGCAGTCTTCGTACCCGCCGTCATCGGCGTCGCCGTGCTCGCATTCATCATCTGGGCGCTCCTAGGCCCCGATCCGAAGCTGGCTCACGCGCTCGTCGTCGCGGTCAGCGTCCTGATCATCGCCTGCCCGTGTGCCCTGGGCCTGGCCACACCCATGTCCATCATGGTCGGCGTCGGACGCGGCGCCCAGATGGGCGTCCTCATCAAGAACGCCGAAGCGCTCGAGCTGATGGAGAAGGTCGACACCGTGGTCGTCGACAAGACCGGCACCCTGACCGAGGGCAAACCCGCCGTCGTCGCCGTCGAGCTCGCCGAGGGCTTCCACACGCACACCGCCGACGAACTGCTGTGGCTCGCGGCCGCGGTCGAGAACGCCTCGGAGCACCCGCTGGCTCGCGCCATCGTCGACAAGGCCCAATCCTCCCTGGCAGCCGGGACCGAGTCCAGCGCAGGCAGGCTGCCCGAGGTCGCTGACTTCGACGCACCCGCCGGCAAGGGTGTCCTCGGCATCGTCGAGGGCCGCGAGGTGCTTATCGGGACCGCCGGGTTCCTCACGAGCCAGGACATCGACCCCGCGCCCCTGGCCGACAAGGCCGACAAGCTGCGCCGCACCGGCGCGACCGCCGTCCTCGTCGCCATCGACGGCACCCCAGCCGGCGTCATCGGCATCGCCGACCAGGTCAAGGACACCACCCCGGCCGCGCTCACGGCGCTGCGCAAGGAGGGCATCGAGGTCATCATGCTCACCGGTGACAACCAGGTCACCGCCGCCGCGGTCGCCGCCGACCTCGGCATCGACCGGGTCGAAGCCGAGGTGCTGCCCGACCACAAGGCCGACGTCGTCAACCGACTCCGTGCCGAGGGCCGCGTCGTCGCGTTCGCCGGAGACGGCGTCAACGACGCCCCTGCGCTCGCCGCAGCCGACGTCGGACTGGCGATGGGCACCGGCACCGACGTCGCCATCGAATCTGCCGGAGTCACCCTGCTCCGCGGCGACCTCAACGGCATAGCCCACGCCCGACAGCTCTCACATGCCGTCATGTCCAACGTCCGACGCGGTCTGGTCCTGGCGTTCGGGTACAACACCGCCGGCATCCCCATCGCCGCCGGAGTGCTGTACCCGGTGTTCGGGTGGCTGCTGTCCCCGGTCATCGCCGCGGCCGCGATGGCTCTCTCGTCGGTCAGCGTCATCATCAACGCCCTGAGGTTGCGAACCCAGCGGCTGCCCTGATTCCTGTGTTTCCGTACCATCGAAGCCGATGAGCCCCGTGCCCGCGACCAGCCGCCGCACCCGCAACTCCCTGTGGGCGCGGACGGCTGCGCGGCTGACCGGCCGCAGCGCAGTGGCCGCCCTCGTAGCGGCCCTGGTCGTCGGCATCCTCGGCATGCATGCCCTGGCCAGCCACGGCGCTTCGCCAGCCGCCACGGTCCCAACGCCCTCAAGCACGATGAGCATGACGAGTACGGCGGCCATGACTTCTGCCCATGAGGCGGCGATGGCCTCGGGGGACTCGCACGACGGACACGCGCACTCCGCCGCGACGCAGTCCTCGATGGCAGCCCCCGAGGCCAGCGTTGAGGTCAGTGCTGACGCTGGTTCCGGCTCGGGTCACGGCATGGCGAGCATGGTGATGCTGTGCGTCGTCATGCTCGCCGCTGCAGCGCTCACGCTGCTGGCGCTCCTCGCCAAGGGCTTCCTCCGGCCGCTGCAGTCGGAGGCGTTCATGCCCGCAGCCGTCCGCGTACGGGCGCTGCGGTGGGTGCGTTGCACCGGGCCACCCCATGAGTGGCAGTTCTCCGTCATCAGGTGCTGACAGGCCCTGCGACCGCCCGCCACCGCTGACCTCGACCGTCAGAGTTCGACACCAGCGTCCCGGCCGGGTGCCGCTTCCGCCTGCCCGCAACACCCCACCTGACTACCTGACTTCCAGGAGAACTCGCATGCAAATCAAGACCAAGACCCGTACGCGCGCCCTCGGCGCCGTCGCGCTCACCCTTGTCCTCGGCGCCGGCGTCACCGCCTGCGGCGACGACACCTCCGACGCGGGCGGCCAGTCCGAGGTCAGCGCCACCGAGCACAACGACGCCGACGTCGCGTTCGCGAGCGACATGATCGCCCACCACGCCCAGGCGCTGTCGATGGTTGACCTGACCATTAAGCGCGACCTCGACCCCGAGGTCCAGGCCCTCGCCGAGGACATCCGCGACGCCCAGGGCCCGGAGATTGAGACCATGGCCGACTGGCTCACCCAGTGGGGCGAAGACGTCCCCGAGACCATGCGCGACCACGTCAACTCCGGCCACGACATGGGCGACATGTCCGACAACATGGACGACATGGACCACGACGACATGCCCGGAATGATGACCTCCGAGGACATGGACGCCCTCGAGAACGCCTCCGACGCCGAGTTCCAGGACATGTGGCTCGAGATGATGATCGAGCACCACGAAGGCGCCATTGAGATGGCCGAGACTGAGCAGGAAGACGGCCAATTCAAGGACGCCGTCGACCTCGCCGGACAGATCATCGACGCCCAGCAGCAGGAGATCGACATCATGCGGGGCCTCCTCGACTCCTGAACCCGCAGCGCAGGTGGACGCCACCGTGGCGGTGGCGTCCGCCCTGTTCGTGTGCCCCACGTCCCGCACGCCGCCGGCGACCCAACCGAGGCACGCCACCACAGCAAAGGGAACACCTCCATGAAGACACCCACCCCCGCTCAGCTGGCGGCCGCCGCCGTCGCAGCAATCCTCACCCTCATCGCCGCCGGATGCGGCACGGACCCGGCGGCCACCGATGCCACTAGCGAGACCAGATCGAGTTCGTCGAGCTCCGCCGGCGTTGAGCCCGATGACATCTCGCTCCCGCCATGGCCAGCACCCGGCGACGTTCCTGCGCGGGTCGCCGCCGCCGGCCTCGACCTCGGCCCGATGGGCACCGCCGAGCACTACCACCCCACGCTGGCCATCACCATCAACGATCAGCCGGTCCCCGTCCCGCCCAACATCGGCGTCGACCCCGATACCGGCGCCATGTCCGCGGTCCACACCCACGAAGGTGACGGCACCATTCACATCGAAGCCCACACCGTCGGGGAGAAGTTCACCCTCGGCCAGCTGTTCACCCAGTGGGGCGTCGCCCTGACGCCGACCCAGATCGGTGGCGTCAAGGCGAACGCCGGTGAGGAGGTGAGGGTGACCAGCAACGGTGCCCCCGTGACCGGCGACCCCGGCGACCTCGAGCTCGAACCCGAGCAGGAGATCGAGCTGACCCTTCCATGACCCGCGCCCACGCCGAAGTGGTCCGCGACCTCGCTGGAGGGACCGTTGAGGGTGGTTGTCCCCAGTGGCACCGCACGTACGCTCTCCGGCCTGGACGTTCCGAGAGCAGAACCGCCAGTGGCGATCTGGTCCGCTCGGATCTTCTGTGGCGAGGTCGTCCCGGCAGGGGATCCTGCTGGGCACGCTCCGCGAGTCGATTCGCTTGCGGCCACGGTGCACCACATCTGCTTGCCGTCAAGCGGACGTGACCACAGCCGGACCGTCGCTCGGAGCGTGCCACCACAAGGCCCTACTTCGGTGCCCCGGGCCGGAACGACGCACTCAAACCATGGATCCGAGATCGGACCCCACGGTCGGGTACGCAGCGGTGGTCGACTTGAGTTGACGGGTGGTGAGCCCGAGCTTGATGGCTAGGCCGAAAATGTTGATGAGCTCCCCGTACTCGGGTCCCAGCAGATGGGCGCCCACGACCCGGTCCGTGGACCGGTCGATGAGTACCTTCGCGGCCGCGGTGGTCTCGCCGACGCGGTAGTTGGAGTACCAGCCGCTGGTGTCGTTATGACGGACGCTCAGGTCGATGCCTTGCTCGAGAGCCTCCGTTTCGAGCATGCCGACGCGGGCGAGCTCGGGGATGGTGAACACCGCCGCAGGGATGCCGCTGTAGTTGGGAGCGGCCGTGGTGCCCTTGATCATGTTGGAGGCGGCGACCTTGGCCTCGATGACCGCCACCGGTGTCAGCGGCATCCCCGCGGTGTCCGCGGAGTCCCCGGCAGCCCACACGGCTGCGTTCGTGGTGCTCTGGAGATGATCCGAGACGCTCACGCCACGCTCGCCCCATTCCACCCCGGCGGCGTCGAGGGCAAGACCGGCGAGGTCCGCGACACGACCCGCGCCGTGGACGACGAGGTCGGTCTCGATGCTCTCGCGGACTCCGGCCCGGTCCAGAGTGACGATGTAGCCGCGGCCGTTCGGCTCGACAGCCACTACTTCGGTGAAGCGTCGCAGGTCGACACCGACCTCGGCGCCACGGGCGACCAGCAGCTCGACGAG
This sequence comes from Pimelobacter simplex, assembly GCF_024662235.1. GTDB lineage: Bacteria > Actinomycetota > Actinomycetes > Propionibacteriales > Nocardioidaceae > Nocardioides. The sequence continues at coordinate 70,090 of NZ_CP096277.1, read as the reverse complement.
GTCGGGGTCGAATCCCTTCAAGGGTCGTTCGCCGCGGTCCACGATGACCGGTGACGCGCCGGCACGGGCGGCGATGTGGGCGAACTCGAAAGAGATGAAGCCGCCTCCGACGAACAGGATCCGTGGCGGCAGGTCGTCGAAGTCGAGGAAGCCGGTGCTGTCGATCAGGTGTTCGTGCCCCGGGAAGTCCAAGGGGCGGGGCCTGGCGCCGGTGGCGATCAGGAAGCGGTCGGCGTCGTAGCGGGTGCCGTCGACGTCGATCTGTCGCTCGGAGGTGAAGCGCGCCGGGCCGTGGAGGGTCTCGACGCCGTGGCGGCTCAGGCCGGCCTCCATGTTCTCCGGCACCGGGTCGGTGAAGCCGTGCTTGTGCTTCATCAGGTCGCCCCAGTTGATCGACAGGCCGCCCGCGTCGATGCCCTTGCCCTCCATCAAACGTGCGCTGTCGATGATCTCCGCGCCGCGGCGAAGGATCTTCTTCGGGTCGCACCCCCGCAGCGCGCACGTGCCGCCGTAGGGCAGCGGGTCGACGATCGCGACGCGCCACCCCTGGCTGGCGGACTTGTTCGCAGAGGCCACACCGGCCATCCCGGCGCCAAGGACGATCAGGTCATAACTTTCGCTCATCGGTGGTTCTCCTTCAGCGGGTTGTTGGTGGTCTCGTTGACGTCTGACGCGGGACATCTCCGGCGCCGCACCCGCGTCACCCATCCGAGGACGACGAGCACGAGGCCGACACCGATCAGGGCCCAGCTCTGGAGGGACATGCCGGCCACCGCACCTAGCAGCCCCAGCGACAGCAGCACCGGCAGTCCGCAACAGATGCCGACTGCGCCGACGACGGCGACCACTGGTCCGACAGTGCCCATCCGGTCACGCATCGGCGAGCGCCCCGCGGAGCTGGTCGAGTGTCGGTGCGCCTTCGTGGCCACCGGGGACCGGGTATCTCCGGCAAGCCAGCCCGATGGGTGCGCCGGGCTCGGCGAACAGGTCGACGCCGTCGATTTGGATGCTGGGTGAGCCCAGGAATCCGACGCGCTCGGCGTCCTCCGGGGTCTCAACCAGCCGGTGGGTCACCGTCACGTCGCCGCGCTCGGCTGCGATCAGGGCCAGGCGCTCGTCCGCGACTTTCCAGTTCGGGCAGTCCTCGAAGTAGAGCAGCGTGATGTCCATGCCCCGACGCTAAACCTTGAACCGCGGTACAAGGTCAAGCGGTACAGTGAGATCATGCGCATCGGAGAAGTCGCCGAGGCCGTCGGGGTCCCGACCGCCACCATCCGCTTTTACGAGCGCAAGGGACTGCTGCCGCAGCCGCATCGAGGCCCCAACGGCTACCGCGAGTACGACAACTCGACACTCGCCACGCTCGCTTTCATCCGCAACGCTCAAGCCGCCGGTCTCACCCTGGTCGAGATCGCGACGATCCTCGACCTGCGCCGCGAAGGCGCCACTCCGTGCGGACACGTGCAGGACCTCCTCGCTGCGAAGTTGCTCGACGTGCAGCAGCGGCAACGCGAGCTGGTCACCCTCGAGGCGGAGCTCGGCCACTTGATCAGGCTCAGCCGTCGGCTGGACCCGGCCGACTGCTCTGACGAGGCGATCTGCCACATCATCGCCCATCCGCGCTCACCATCACGCGCGGGTGCCACCGTCCAGGAGTAGCGTCGCCGCATGAGTCGCCGCATCATCATCCCGGTCACGCTCTACCTCACTGCGGCCCTGGGGAGTCGGGCCGCCGAAGCAGCGGGCTTTCAACGGTGCCACTGCTCGGCGACGTGCTGGTGCCGCAAACCCCTGCTGAGCGCATTCCGCTGGGTTCTGCCTATCGGCCACCGCTAGCGCTCGACCGCTCGAATCGCACGAGGGGCCGAACGGCGTACAACTCGTGACCGCGGTCCCGGACGCAACGGCGCCGGCCGATGACCGCCAGCGGATCCGCTTGCGGGACTCCCACCCACCGTCCGAGTGACCGGGTCTCAGAACTTTCTTGAAATTCGGGGGGACGCTGTCTGACCTGCGCAAACGTGGCGCGGGCTGCTGCGTCCCCCCGAGGTTGGACGGCCCGGGGGGACGGATAGGGGGACGCTGAGCCGCCACGCTGCGGCCGTGACCAAAGTCAGTGGCGTCAGAGTGTCCGATTTGTGCGCGTCACGGTTGCTTATCCGTGGCGTGAGGATGTTGCGACGACTCTCGGCCCACGCCGCGCGGGACGCAACGACATGGTCATGTCCGGTTGCCGGGGTGGTCCTTGTTCCTCAGGTCGGGGTGCTCGATCGTCTTGAGGTAGCGGGTGGCGCCTTCGACGCTGAGTCCGAAGAGGTCGTAGATGCGGCGTACGTCGCCGCCGGTGGCGTGGATCTCGTGCAGGATGCGGTCCTCTCGCAGGGCGCGCGGGCGAACGCGGCTGTCCCTCCAGGGAAAGGACGGACCGCCGGGGACGAGACGCGGCGCGGTGCGTCGGTTGATGAGCAGGTGCGGGTTCGCGGTGGCCGGCCAAGTGCGGTTGCGGTGATCGAGCCAGGCGCTCAGCCGTGTCCTCACGGGTGCGGCGAGCGGGATGTCGCGGCCGTCGAGGTGCAGCCGGCCGTCCACGATGTCGGACAACTGCAGCTCACGGACCTGCTTGCCGGTCAGGCCGTGGAAGGCCACCAGCGCGACGGCGAGAGCGAGGGCCGAATTGGGCGAGTCGAGCTCGGCGCGGATCAAAGCGGGGTCGAGCGGCAGCGGAAGGTTCGTGGCCATGCGGGTGAGGTCGAGATCCTTGATCGGGTTGGTGAAGACGAGTCGGCGACCCTTGAGGATCTTGAACAGCGACTTCAGTCCGATCTCGGCGAAGTGGCGGTGGCTGGTGCCGGCGGGCAGGGCCGTGAGGGCGGCCAGGATGTCGTCTGTGCTGATCTCGGCGAACGACTGGCGCCCGGCTTCGACCCATGCCTGCACGACGGGCGCGAGGCCCTGGATGTGGATCTCGACGGTCTCGGGTTCGCGGGGCACCTGGCGTGGTGCTTGTCGGGATCCGCCGAGCATGATCTGAAGCCACAACTGGAGGTGCCCCCGCATCGTGTCCGGGAGGGCTCCGGATTCGATGAACTTGGCGTTGAAGTACCGCTCGACCCGGGTTGGTACGTCCTCGATCAGGAGCCCGGCTTCTGCGAGGACGTCGAGGGTGGAGGTGATGGTGCCGTCGTATCGGCGCAACGCCACGACGTCACTGGCGCGGACCTTCGCGGTGGAAGTAGGCCGCAGGATCTGCAGCAGCCGCAGGGACTGGATCACGGCATTGCGCTGTCTGACGCTCCAGCCGTAGCGGCGGGCGTGGTCGGCGACGATGGCCGCGCAGTAACGGGTCAGTTCGCTGTCCTCGACCAGGAGGCGTTGGCGCAGCACCGCGGGGTCGGGGTCCATGTCGAACAGGGTCAGCTGTTCGAGCGCTTGGTCGTCGAAGCTGGTGCCGGGTTCGTAGGGCAGCTGGTTCTTGGTCTTCGTCGACCATCGGCGATCTCTGCGGACGTAGTCAGGCACCGGTGTCGCGCGCCGCTTAAAGACCATGTTGGCGAAGAACAGCTGCTGGCTGTGCTGGTTCGCCGCGGCGACATCGGGTGCTCGGCCGGGTTCTTGGTCGAGGCGGGCGTTCTCAAGGCACAGCCGACAGGCTTGCCGGTCGCTGACGTGGCTGGTGCGGCCGCAGGAGGCGCAGGTGCCCTTCGGGTGGTGGCTCTGCCACCAGCGACAGGACCAGCAGGTCCAGTTGTAGCGGGGGTAGACACCCCAGGCCAGACAGCCCTTGCACGATCCGACGTGTTCGGAGCTGCGGGGATGGCACCGACTGCACAGCCCCTGACTGAAGTAGTCCGTGCGGGAGCGGCAGCGGTTGCACGGTGGAGCCGCGAATGGGCCGCCGGGCAGGCACTGATAGCAGAAGTCGACCCGGGGGCGGGTCCACGCGACGCGGTTGCTCTGGCACGCGTTGCACTTGGGCGGCAACCGCAACGCCGCGTTGGGGCCGGGCGCAGGCATGCGGTGCTCGTCGTTTCGGTGGGCGATCGGGGTGCGGGCTACAGCGGTGGGGTCGAGCGGGGCTTGCCGAGCCGCGGTGTGACCGCCGGTGGCGCGCCGCCGCTGCCGTTCGAATCGTCGCCGCCATTTCCGCCGTTGTTGTTGGCGGCGTCGGTGTTGCGGGGACGGCGCGCGGCGACCTTGTCCGGCTCGGGTGTCATCAGGTCGTTCGGGGTGCATTCGAGCACGAAGCAGAGCACGTCGAGCTCTTCGAGGCGCATCGTCGGCGGGGTCCCGGCCCACCACGACGACATCTTTCCGGCGGAGATCTCGAGCCCGGCATCGGACAGCATCCTGCGCAACTGCGCGGACTTCCAGATCCCTCGTTCGGCGGCCCGCAGCCGCAGGCTCCACTGCATCTGGATCAGCTCCTTCGGTTCTTCGGTCTCGTTAGTCGGTACGGAGGCCCAGGCGGACTTCGATGCGGTCGCTCGCGCTGTTCCACGCGCGTTCGATGTGGTCACTGCGGACATGCAGATACCCCGAGGTCGTCGCCAGCCACTGGTGGCCGAGCAGTTCTTGGAGCGCCTTGATATCCATCCCGGCCGCGTACAGCGACGAGGCGCAGTAGTGCCGCAGCACGTGTGGCGTCATCCGACCCGACCACGCCGGCAACCACTCCTCGACCTGGATTCCCAGGGCGCGGCGCAGCGCGTTCGCGCCGACACGTCCGCACCGATCCAGATCACGATCGAACCGCTCGGATGGCAGCAGCGGCGCGTCCGGGTCGGCCCAGTCCTCGCCGTACTGCGGACGGACCTCGGCCAGCCACCAGTCGAGCAACTGGTTCGCGCCGTTGATCGCAGGCACCAACCGTGGCTTGGGTCCGCGGCCGCCCGAGCCCTTGCCGTGGCGGACGTGGAGTTTGCCGAACTCGCCCAGATCGGGGCGCCAATCGCGGATGTCGAGCATGACGGTCTCGTTGATCCGCAGCCCGAGTCGGCGCCACAACGAGGCAGCGAAGTAGTCGCGGGCCGCGGGAAGGTACTTGCGCGCCTGTGTGACCGACCCGCGCCAGGCAGTGAACAGCGAGTCGATCTCCTCATCCGACGGCGGCACCCGGACCTTGCCCAGCGATGCCCCCGACTGGCGATTGAACTCATCGATCGGCTGCTCGACCAAGGCACCAGTCGCGCGGCGGATCGTGCCCCCGTAGCGGGTGATCACGAACTCGTAGAAGCCCGCCACCGCGCCGGCCTTCCCCGCCCGGGTCGACACGCTGAGCCCCATCCGCCGTTGCTGGGCCAAGAACGCGTCCGCGTCCGCACAGGTGGCCTCCCACAGCGGAGTCGACAGCGAGCGAGCGAACTCGATGACGATCGCCCGAGTCGCGCCGATATGGCGGTCAGTCAGACCGGCCGCCGACATCGCCAGCGCGTACTGGTCCACCAGCTCCTGCTCGAAGTCCTGGACCGCCTGCGCACCTATAAGTGCCGGATCAACAGCGCTGCCGCCCGGCAACGCCACCAGACCCATCAGTCACCGACTTCAGTGGAGGCGATCATGCGTCGATACTACAGCCAAACCGTCGTTCAGAGTGACGCTTCGTCAATGCGCGCCCTCCAGAGAGCTGAACCGACGCCACCTGCGCAAACGCAGATCGGGGCGCATGGACGTCCGATCGAACCTGAGTTCCTAGAGATTGCGGCCTGAGCCGTCTCCGGGACTGACCTGTCGTGAAGAAGCTGCTGCTCGCCGGACTGCCGGTCCTGATCGTCTTCATGGGGCTGCCGTTCGTCGTGACCCTGATGGTCGTCATGACCACCACGGCGGCCGCCGAGTGCCGTACCCAGACCACCCAGTCAGCACCAACCCAGCTCGGCGACCTCGGTGCCATCGACGGCCCCGTGGGCGGCCCGGTCAAGGGCAAGATCACCATGGCCCAGGCCAACATCCCGCGCCGCTCCGGCCTCGACGGGTTCCGGGCCTCCATGCCCAAGGTGCTGTCCAAGAGCCCCGACTTCGTCACCCTGAACGAGGCCGGCGGCTGGAGCCTCGCCCAGATCGAGGCCGCAGCCCCGGGCTACGACGCCTTCCGAGTGTCGACACCGTCGGAGTCCGGTGCCGGTGCCGAGCAGGCCATGGGCAACGTCGTGCTCTGGAAGCGGTCGACCTGGACCAAGGCCAACGGCGGCCGCGTCCAGCTCGTCGACGACGACAAGACCTTCTACGACGGTCGGCCGGTCACCTGGGACCGGTTCGCCACCTGGGTGATCCTCGAGCGCGCCGACGGCGCCGTGGTGTCGGTGGTCTCCACCCACCACATGACCAACCCGCACCGCTGGCCGAAGCAGCACGGCAACCCGCCGCTGACCCGCCCCCAGCAGTACGGCGCCGGGATGGACATCCTGCTGCAGCTGCGCAACTCGCTCGCCGCGCACGGCCCGGTGCTCATCGGCGGCGACATGAACACCCAGGCCTCCTACACCGACCTGCCGTGGGCGGCCGCGGCGAAGATGAAGGCCGCCGGCTACGCCTGGCACAACCACGGCGTCGACTTCATCTTCTTCCCCCAGTACCAGGGCGTCCGGCTCGAGCAGGGCTGGGACGGCACCATGGTGTCGGACCACCACTGGCTCTCCGCGCGCATCGCCATGAACGGCGCTGGCCCCGAGACCGCCCCCGAGCCCGCGGCCACCACCGACGGCGTCGTGAACGTCGCCCACACCTCGAGGACAGCGGCCGCGCCGCCGGCCGGCGACGTGCTCGCCCAGCTGATGCGGCTGCGGTTCGCCTCTGGCTACCCGACCATGACGAGCGAGCAGGCCGGCAACGCGATCACCATCGCCCAGGTCGCCCGCGACCTCCAGATTCCCCGCCGCGGCCTGCAGGTCGCGATCGCCACGGCGATCCAGGAGTCCAAGCTGGTCAACCTCACCGGCGGCGACCGTGACTCCGGTGGCCTGTTCCAGCAGCGGCCCTCGCAGGGCTGGGGCACCCGAGCCGAGATCACCAACCCGGTGCTGTCCGCGCGTGCCTTCTTCGGCCAGGCCCAGCACACCGGGAACCCCGGCCTGCTCGACATCCCCGGCTGGCAGAGCATGACCCTCACCCAGGCCGCGCAGGCCGTTCAGCGCTCCGGCTACCCCGACGCCTACGCCCAGTGGGAGGACGTCGCCGGCGACATCACCGACCTGCTCGGTGGAGACCTGCCCGACCTGCCCGACGACGGCTCCACCACCAACGTCGCCAACTGCCAGGGCGACACCGTCAACCCGATCACCGTCGGCACCCTCAACCTGCTCGGCGCAGGCCACACCGACCAGCCCGGCGAGCGGCCGGGATACGGCACCTGGGACAAGCGACTGCCCGGCGCCATGCGGACCATCGAGAACGCCGGCGTCTCGATCGCCGGCCTCCAGGAGGTCCACCCGCCCCAGGCCAAGGCCCTGGCCAACCAGTACGCAGCCAAGTGGGGCATGTACCCGGCCACCGGGAAGGCCCAGAACCGGGTGGTCTGGGACCGCAACGAGTGGGAGCAGACCGACGCCCGTCTCGTCGACATCCCCTACTTCGGCGGCAAGGACACCGGTATGCCGCTGGTCCAGCTCACCGGCACAGCTGGAGGCCCCAGCGCCGGGCAGGTGATCTGGGTCTGGAGCATCCACAACCCGGCCGACACCCAGGGGAACGCCGCGGGGCACCGCAAGGAGGCACTCCGCCGGCAGCTGGCCACGATGACCGAGCTCGCCGGCACCGGCACCCCGGCGGTGATCCTGGGTGACTTCAACGACGGCAAGGACGGCAACAACTCCTCGCACTGCGCCCTGACCCCTGAGCTGACCAACGCCTTCGGCGGGTCGGCCGAGCCCTGCATGAAGCCCAAGCAGGACGCGCCGATCGACCACGTCTACGGCACCAACCTCACCTGGGCCAGCGCCGAGGTCGACAACAGCACCAAGGCCAGCAAGCTCGCCGACCACCCGCTCGTGACCGCCACCACGGCCGGGAGCAGCGCCGGGTGCGCCGTCGCCACCGAGACCAACTACAACCTCGGGCCGGTCAAGCCCCAGCTGACCCAGCTGGTCAACATCCTCGGCCCCATGTTCGGCATCAAGACCGTCGGCGGCTACCGCGCGAGCGCCACCGATCCCAACGGCCACCCCGCTGGCCTCGCCGCCGACTTCATGGTCCCGCTGACGCCCGCGGGCAAGGCCCAAGGAGACGCACTCGCGGCCTACGCCCAGGCCCACGCCCGCGAGCTCGGCATCGACTACATCATCTGGTACCAGCGGATCTGGTCCGTCGCTCGAGCCGACGAGGGCTGGCGTCGGATGGAGGACCGCGGCTCCGCTACCGCCAACCACATGGACCACCCGCACATCAACGTGCTGCCCAACGCCAAGGTCTCACCGGTCGGCCTCGAGGGTGCGAGCTGTGACGAGGTGGTCTACCCGGTGCCGGCGAAGTACATCGGCGCCGACAACCACAACTGGCACGAGACCGGCCCCTACTGGTCCAAGTGGCACACCGGCACCGACTTCTCGGCTCCCTGCGGGACCACCGTCTACGCCGCCCACGCCGGCACCATCGAGATCGACACCACCCAGCGCTCCTGGGCTGGTCCCCAGCTGGTGAAGGTCACCACCGGCGCCGGAGGCCTCACCACCTGGTACGCCCACATGCAGAACATCAGCGTGAGCCGCGGTCAGACCGTCGCCGCCGGCGAGCCGATCGGGCAGGTCGGCAAGGAGGGCAACGTCTCGGGCTGCCACCTCCACTTCGAGGTCCACCTCAAGAACGGCTCGAGCTACGGCCCCGACAACGTCGACCCGTCCACCTGGCTTGCCGAGAACGCCTCGCGCCCGAGCCGCGCCGTGTGATCGCACCGGAGGGCTGACCGCACATAGGTGACCAGCGAGGCCCAACGACCCACGACCGCCCGGAGGTGGCCAACCGATGCAGCGCGACCGACGACGAGACCCCTACCCCTGGACCTGGGAGGTCCCGCTAGCAGTGACGCTGGCGACCCTGTTCGTCATCGTCATCGGCATCCAGCTCGGCCGATCGGTGGCCAACCTGCTGGCCGGCGCCGGGTGGACCTGGCCCGACGCCAACGCCGGCGCCTTCCCCTCACCGATCGGGACCGCGTTCTGGACCAGCCTGCCCGGCGTCCTCGGCGGTAACGCGGAGGCGGGACTGCCCACCCCGGTCCCCGACGACCTCGCCGGCCGCGGCCTGGTGTGGGCCAGCCTCGCGCTGACCGAGCTCTCGCTGCTGGCCGCGACCATCTGGGCCGGCGTCTGGGCCTACCAGCGCTGGGGACCCGGCCGGATGCGCGGCATGGCGACTGCAGCCGAGGCCGAGAAGCTCCTGGGAGTCACCCGCCTGCGCAAGGTCGCCGGCATCGTCCGCCCCGACATCTACGGCAAGCACGCCGCCGCCGCGGCCGCGCCGATGCAGCGCACTCCCGGCGACCACACCGAGCAACCCGGCCCGCAGCTCGGCCACGGGCTCAGCCCCTGGCTCCTGGACGGGCGACGAACGAAGGAGGAGCGATGAAGCTGAGGTTCGACCCATGGGACGTCGGCTGGCGCATCGGTGACGCGCACGAGCCGAGGGGCGGCGAGCTGTGGGTGCCGTGGGACCGCACCGCCGGCGTGATCGGCCCGCAGGGCTCCGGCAAGACCCTCGACCTGCTCACCCCGGCGCTGCTCGGCGCCCCGGGCGCGGCCCTGGTGACGTTGACGAAGGTCGAAGACCTGCTGCTCAGCCTGACCGAGCGCTCCCGCGACGACCGGCCGTGCGTGGTGCTCGATCCGTTCGGGCTGGCCGAGGGCGTCGTCGACGAGCTGATCTGGGACCCGATCGCCGGATGCGTCGACCCCAAGGTGGCCGAGCGTCGCGCCAAGGCCTTCACCGCCGGCACCGTCAAGGGCGCGATCACCGGCGGCACCGGCGACGACGCCGCGCGGTTCTACGCCGCGGAGTCCGCGAAGGTCCTGCAGGGCTACTTCCACGCCGCGGCGCTGACCGGGAAGACGCTCGAGGACGTGCTGCAGTGGGTCGCGAACCCGACCGCGGCCACCCAGCCGATGGAGATCCTGCGCCGGCATCCGCACGCCGAGCCGTTCTGGCACGGCCTGCTGCACGGTGCACTCAACGGCGACGACCGCACCGCCGGCAACACCGTCACCACGGTGCAGCAGGCGGTGTCGCTGTTCTTCCAGGCCGACATCCGCCGCCGCTGCATCCCCAGCCCCGGACACCCCGCCACCGACCTGGCCGACGTGATCCGCCGCCGCGGCACCATCTACCTCCTCGGCCGCGAGGACCCCTACGCCTCGGCCAGCCCACTGATGACTGCGGTGGCCGAGCACGTGCTGGACACCGGCCTGGTGCTGGCCAACAACTCCCCGTGGGGAGGCCGGCTGTGCCCGCCGCTTGTCTCGGTGCTCGACGAGCTCCCCTCGACCGCGCCGCTCCCGACGCTGCGGACCCGGATGGCCAACGAGCGCGCACTGGGGCTGTCGTTCATCTGGGCCGCCCAGACCCGGCCCCAGCTGACCAGCATCTTCGGCGAGCACGAGGCCCGGGCGCTGCTCGGCCTCACCAACACCCTGGTCATGTTCGGCGGGTCCAAGGACGTCGCCTTCAACCAGGAGATCTCCGACCTCCTCGGCCAGGTCCGGATCGGCCGGCGCACGCACCGCGGTGGTGGCGGCGGCTACGAGGGCGACGACATCGCGATCATGCGGCCCGAGGAGGTCCGCCAGCTCCCCGAGCGCCAAGCTCTCGTGATCGCCGAGAACGGCAAGCCGATCATCGCCAAGCTGCACCGCTGTGTGGAGGGCAAGGCCGGCGAACGCCTCCTGGCCGACCAGCGGGCCTTGCGCGAGCGCCTCACCAACGACCGCCGCATGGTCATCACCCCCGAGGCCCGCGCCACCGCGGCACTCGTCGAGGCACGCCGTCTCGGCTTCGTCGACGACGACCACGCAAGGAGTGATGACCTGTGACCACCGAGCAGCAGACCCGCCGGGCGGCGCCCGCGCTGATGGTCTTCCCGTTCCCCATGCCCGGCGACCACGTGCGGCTTGCCTACCGGGAGCTGCACATCGCCATCAACGGCACCGAGGAGGAGAAGAAGGCTCTCGGCAACCACGCGCTGCTGCCGCGGCCGTGGGAGCCGGCCTCCTGCCTGGACCCCGATCTTCGGCACGACCTGTGGGAGTGGCTCGAGGACGTCGTGATCTGGCTGAACCGCGAGTACACCTGGGACGTCTCCGGGCTCATCCCCAGCTGCTGGCCCCTGCACCCGCACCTGGTCCACGAGATCGCCGTGCTGGCCGACCAGCGCCGGCGAGCAGGGCTGGCGATGACCAGCGACGCGCTCGAGGAGTGGCACCGCTACTGCCTGCCGGCGTTCACCGACCGCATGCGCAACAGGCTGCGGGCCCACTGCGACGACGAGCACAAGACGTGGCCGGCCAAGCCGCGACACAACGAGCACCTGGCCGAAGCCAGCCGCCAGCGGCGCGAGAACGCCTTCGCCCACGACGTCGACGCGCTGCCGGTCAACAGGCGGGCACACGCGCAGCCGTCGGCGCCGACCGGGCCGCCGCGACTCGGCCTCGTCGACCTCGACACCGGCGAGCTCCAGGACGACGAGCTCGACGGCCCGCAGCCGCGTACCCGCACCGAGAAGGGACCGAGAGAATGACAGAGGCACCGATGCAGATGAAGGAGCGCTCCGAGGCCATCCAGCGAGCCCAGCGCGCACTCAAGGCGCTCGGCGAGCACCCGCGCTCGAGCAAGAAGGAGCTCGGTCACGCGCGCGAGCACGTCAACGCCTGCTACGCCCACGCATCCGGGGAGCACGTGTGGAACGCCGTGGCGCAGGTCGAGGCGATGGCTGAGCGCCGCTACGGCGTGCCGAGCACAGAGGAGCAGCGACAGCTCGTCGAGGCGAGCGAGGACCTCGAGGAGCCTGCGACAGCCTCCCGCGGCCGCGCGGCGGAGGACCGCGCGATCCCGTCGACGTCGCCGGCCGCGGGCGTGGACCGCGCTCCCGCTCCATCGCGATGAAGGGCGCGCGGCGGGCTCGAATCGGGCTCAGAACGCCGCTGGGCGACGCCGAACCACCGCTTGCAGGCACTCGCGGCCCGTTCGGTTGTCAGGGAGCGATTCTGAGCGCTCTCCTCACCGCCAGCACCCCGGCGCAGAACGTGGCCGATCCCGTGACCTCAGCACTCCTTGTCATCGTGGCGATCGCCTACCTCGCCGGCGCCTTCCTGGTGGTCGCCGCGCTGGCGAAGGTCCTCGGCGCGTGGGCCGCCAGCTGGCGCACGCGCCGGCACGCTGAGCCGGTCGACGCCGCGCTGAAGGGCCGGGCGGCCGCGGCGATGGCGGCCGTCGCGGCCCTGGCGAACGTCACGCCCCCGGCCACCGACGTCGTCGCCTACCTCGGTGCGCCCACCGGAGACGACGTACGGCCCGTGGGCGACGGTGGTCTCGCGGTGACCCACTTCCGGGCCGGGCACCCCACGGTGGTGTTCGCGCAGTCCGCCCTCACCAGCCTGAGCCCCGCCGCGGTGCAGAGCCTCGCCGCGCACGAGCTCGCGCACGTCATCCGACGCGAGCGCTCCTCGGTCGCGGCGCGCTACGGCTGGCTCGTCTGCTACCTAGCCCTGGTGCTCGCAGGCGCGGCGATCACGGTTGTCGCACTGGTCGCCGCGCCCCAGATGGCCGGGCCGGCACTGCTGACCACGATGAGCGCCGCGGTGGCGTTCCTCGCTCTCCAAATCGCGTTCGACCGACGTGAGGAGATCGCGGCCGACCGGTTCGCCGTAGCCCTGACGCGCGACCTCGAGGCGGCCGCCGAGCTGATGCGGTTCTACAAGGACTACGTCGCGAAGCCCCTCCCGGCCGGCGGTCTTGCCCGAGGGTGGGCGCAGTTCGAGCGCCGCTGGTTCGCGACCCACCCGGACCCCCGGGCGCGGCTCGCAGCGATGCGTCGGCACCTGGTCGACGAGCGAGCCGACTAAGCGCCCCCAGGAGTCCTCAACGCGGCCCGCGGCCCTCGGCCTTGGCGATCAACTCGGCGGCGGAGAGGAAGCGGACCAGAACGGCGCCGGCGGGAGCCTCGTGGATGACGTACCTCCCGTCCTCGAGGCGATCGAGATCCCAGTGAGCTGCGTGCGCTGCCGCGGGGCCAAAGCCGACGAAGTTGGCCACCGGCGCTTCTGCCAAGCTGCTACCGGCCGTGAGGCCGGCGAAGAGGCCGTCCGGAGCGACCCGGAACCGGAGTCGCAAGCCCAGTCGATCACCGATCAGCTGCGCTCGGTTGTCGAGCGTCCGTGCGGTCGCTGGGTCCATGGTGACCATGATCGCTGGCCGGTCTGCTCTGCACCAGCCTCGCGCGACCGGCCCGGAAGCAGGCCGGTGGTCAGCGGCGCGGAGTGCCGGGGCGCGGCGGCCGCGGACGGTTGACGTCCTGCCGGTCGCGGGCCGCACCCTGCGACGTGGTCGACGCCGGGCTGCCTGCGCCGGTGTCGTCGATTGGGAGCTCGAGGCGGGACATGACCCGGTAGCGCAGGTCACGGGCGGGGCTGTCGCCCAGCGGCTTCTCGGCGACCAGGCCGCGCGTGCTGGCGCCGACGTCGTGACCCTGTTCGTGGGCCTGCTGCAGCATCGCCGCGGTGGCGGCCCAGTCGCCCTGCTCGAGCAGGCGCGGATCGAGTTCGCGAGCCAGCGGCGCCCAGCGCTCGGCCGAGGTCTGCTCGGCCGCGGCCGCGAGCCGTGCGCGGACCTCGGTGCTCTTGTGCAGCTCGGCCAGCGCCGCCTTCCGCGGGTCGGCATCCCAGCTCTTGACCGCGTCGCGCAGGTCCCGGCGGGCCTGCATTTGAGAGAGCTGCAGCCGAGCCCGCACCTGGTTCACGCCCGGCTCCCAAGCGCGGCTGGGACGCGCCGACAGGATCCTCATGGCGGCCACCCGCGCCTGCTCGGGGGCGAGGTTGTCGAGCCGCTCGGTGAGCAGCTGGTCTCCCAGCGATCGGAAGGCCGGCTGGCCGCTGGCCACTGCGGCGGTGAGCGCTGCGGGCCCGTGCTGGGCGAGCAGGTCGGCCGGGTCGAGGCCGTCAGGGAACCGGGCGTAGCCGGGGTCGAGGCCGTGCGGGGTGAGCATCCAGAAGTCCCGCTCGGCCGCGACCTGGCCGGCGAGGTCGGCGTCGGTGGCCACGATCGGGTCGCGGCCGACGGCGGCCAGCTGGACGGCCTGCTCGTCGGTCAGCGACGTTCCCAGCGGGGCCACGCCGACGTAGAGGCCGGCGCTGGCGATCGTGACGGCGACTGCGTCCATCGGGCCCTCGACGATCACCGGTACGGCGCCCTCGGCGAGCAGCTCGTCGACGACGCCGAACAGCTGAGCGCCCTTGTGGAACAGCGGGGTGTCTGCGGTGTTGAGGTACTTCGGGCCGCCCTTGTCTGCGTCGGTGAGGTCGGGTCGGCGGCGGCCGACGAAGCCGAGCACCTCGCCCTGGTGGATCACGGGGAACATCACCCGGTCGCGGAACCGGTCGATGAGGCGGCCGGTGCTGGCCTCGGTCGCCACTCCGGTGGCGAGCATCTCGGTGTCGCTGACGCCGCGGCCGCGCAGGTGGTCGACCAGGTTGGTCCACCCGGCCGGCGCCTGCCCGGGCCGGAACCGCTCGTCGCCGGCGAGGTCGACGCCGAACCGGCCGGTGAGGTAGTCGCGACCCCACGAGTCGGCGAACCGGGTCTCGAAGAACGCCTGCGCCATGTCGTTGATCTCGAGCATGCGCTCACGCGAGACGGGGGAGGACTGCCACTCCTCGGCCCGCTGGTACATGAGCCGGAGGTCGGCGTCGGTGGGTTCCAGACGGGTGCCGCCCAGGTCGCGGATGTAGGCCGACAGGGTGAGGTCGGGTTCGACGTACTGGTCCTCGTCGGCCGCCTCGAGCGCGTTGACCTGGTGCTCGTCGTACTGGCCCTCGTCGACCGGCCCGTGCTCCGGGCCGGGGTCCTCCGTCAGCGGCCACGGGACGTCGTCGGGGTGGTCGACGAACGCCGCCGGGTCGGGATCCACGCCCTCCCACAGGTCGGCCGGCGGCTCATCGAAGTGGACCTCGTGCGCGTGCTCGTCGGGGGCAGTCTCCAGCGCGATCGAGGTCCGCCAGACCAGCGCCTGGCACTCGTCGACGCCGTCCCAGCCGTCGCTCCGCATCGCCCGCCCGGCACCCAGCAGGGCCTCGACCTGCCAGCCGCGCTGAACGCCGTGGTCCACGTTGGAGACGAGAGCGGGCCACCAGGTGCTGGCCTGGATGCTCGCGGCGCGCTCGGGACCGAACAGCTCCACGAGGCGCGGAGTCCACTCGGTGGTGACGCTCTCGCCGTGGGAACCGTCACCGATCTGGGCGGCGACGGCCGGGGTCAGTTGACGGGCCATGCGCCACCACACGGCCGCCGCGGCGTGCTCGTCGGGCAGCGGGCCGGCCGGGTGGTCCGGGGCGGTGGCGGTGCGCAGCAGTTCGTGGGCGGTGACGCCGGCGCGGGACATCGCGGCGAGACGCTCGGCCAGCAGCGGGGTGAACTCGTCGTCGCGGACCTGCGGCGCCAGCGAGTAGAGCAGCTGGCGCCATTCCTTGAGCGCCGGGGTGTGGTCTCCGGTGACGGACTTGTTGAGGCGCCGCTGCCAGGTCGCGGAGATCTTCTGCAGCTGCGGCGCCCCGGTCGGTCGCCGGTCGTCGCCGGGGACCTGCATGGCGGCTCGCCAGACCTCGACGTCGGCGATGGTGGCGGACTGGGGGCGGATGCCGTTCTGGGCCCACACCGGCAGCGCACCCTTGTCGGCCTGGTCGGTCGCGCGGGTGCTCACCTGGTCGGCGAGCTCGGTGACCAGGTGAGCACGCTGGGCGAGGTAGGCGCCCCAGTGCGGGTCCTCGGCCAGGCGGGGCGGGACCGCGGGCATCCAGGGCAGCGGGCCGGCGCCGGCGTTGCGCAGGCCGGAGGCGTCCAGGCGCCAGTCGAGGACCGCGGCGCGGTCGTGCGCGGTCTCCAGCTCGCGGTCGCCGGCTGCTGCCCGGAGCGCGTCGACGGGGTTCTCTCCGGCGGCGCCGAGCAACAGCAGGTGGGCCCGCAGGGTCGGCCACGCCGCCTCCTCCGAGAGTCCCGGGACGAGCGTCTCGACGGTGCTGTCGAGCGCGTCGACCACGTTGAGCGCCGTTCCGTCGGCCGCGGTGATGGTCTCGTGGCGCAGCAGGTCCTCGGCGGCGACGTAGAGGCTGTCGAGGTAGCGCTGGGCGGCCTCGCCGACCCGGGTGGCCGGGTCGGCCTGCTCGCGGATGAGGCTGGTTGCGGACCGCTGGGCGTCGTCGCGGGCCAGCATCGACTCGAGGATGTCGGTGGGGGTGAGCGGCCGGACCAGCGTCGGGTGGATCACCGAGTGCGGGTCCCCGTCGCCGACGACCTCGAGGTAGACGTGGTTGGCGTGCGCGCCGCGGGTCATCATCGTGTAGAGCTGTTGACGCGACTCGGTGCCGGTGGCCAGGCCGTGCATGGTGTCGGCGGTGACGCCCTGGGCCGTGTGCACGGTGCACGCGTAGCCGAGCTCGGTGGATCGGGCGACGTAGTCGGCCGGCAGCCGCACGGTGCGGCCGTGCTGGGTGTGCTGGACGGTCAGGTCGCCACCGTCGTGGATCTCCAGCACGTGCCAGCGGTCGCCGTTCTTCACCCAGTCGGTGGCTGAGGTGCGCAGCCGGCGGTCGTTCTCGCGGGTGATGATCAGCTCGCCGATTGAGGCCTCGTTGCCGTCGCCCAGCCGGCGCACCGGTCCGAGGCTGGCGAGGTCGGCCGGGTCGAGCCCGTCGAGCCGGTGGGCGCGTGCCTGCTGGTTCAGCTCGCTGACCAGGTCGCGGGTCGGGGCGAGCATGATCGAGTCCAACCCGGCGGCGCGGTCGGCCTGCCACGCGGCGAAGACCTCCTCGGTCATCGACGCCAGGTCGCCGACGTGGACCCGGTCGCGGTCGAGGTAGAAGCCGAGAGCCTCGGCCTTGCCCTCGCGCAGCGCGAGCGAGGCGGCACCCTCGGCGGGGTCCTTGAACCGGACGAGCTCGGTCAGCTGCAGCGCGCCGTGGGTGGCGCGGATGTCGCGCAGCACGCCGCCGGCGCCGATCGCGGAGAGCTGCTGGTCGTCGCCGATCAGACGCACGCTGCCGCCACGCTCGAGGATGTAGGACACCGCGGCATCCAGGGAGAGGGTGTCGGCCATCCCGGCCTCGTCGATGACCACCAGCGTGGAGGAGTCGATGCCGGCAACCCACGCGGGCATCGCGGCGCCCGACTCGCGGGCCTCCTGCAGCGAGTGCGTGAGCTTGGCCAGGGTGTCGGTCTGGGTGTCGATCTGCGAGCGCAGCGCGTCCGCGGCCGCGGCCGACGGCGCGAGGCCGATGATCGTGCCGCCGCCGTCCGCCCACGCGCTGGCCAGCGCCCGCATCGCGGTGGTCTTGCCCGATCCGGCGGGCGCGACCGCCAGCTGGAGCCGTGCCCCAGAGGTGGCCATCTCCCGCACCAAGGTGGCCTGACCGGCGTTGAGGGTGATGCCGTTGGCGGTCGACTCGAGCAGCGCCAGGTCGACCGAGTCGGTCGAGACGGCGTACCCGTCGTGGCAGCCGGCGGCCGCGACCAGGCGCTCCTCGGCGCCCAGCACCTTGCTCGAGGTGAACAGCTCGGCGCCGCTCTGGGTGTAGACCGAGGCGCCGTCGGCGCGGCGCAGCTCGGCCGGCTCGCTGATGGTGTCCCACGGGCGGGCCATGCTCACCGAGCGTCCGTCGAGGACCTCGCTGACCAGCAGGTCGACCGCCTCGGAGACCTGGTTGGTGGGCACGTTGGCGCCCCTGACCTGCCGCTGTGCCTCGGCGTAGACGTGCCAGTACTGCCAGGTGCTGCGGCGGCCCTCCATCGTCGACACGATCCGGTCTGTGGTCTTGGCGAACCACGCCGAGTCGGCCAGGGACCGGGCCGCTGCCTTGGGGTTGAGGGCGCCATGGACCATCTGCTTGACCCGCTGCGGGGTGCCCAGGACCTCGACGGCCTCGCGGTTCCAGGTCTCGCGCTGCTCGGCCAGCGAGCGCGGCTCGTGCTTGGCCTCGCGGGTCTCCAGCGTCGCCTGCTGGGACAGCTGGATGGTCTCCACCGGCGTCGGCGGCCGCCCGTGGGTGGCCTGGAAGGCGGCCGCGAGGACCTTGCGGCGGTCCTCGACGCTGGCGCGGCGCTTGGAGAACCGGCGGTTCAGCTCGGGATCGACGCCGACGATCTCGCGCACCGGCCGCTTGCGGGCGTCCTCGTTCGGGCGCTCCTCGAAACGCACGCCGAGGGCGTCGACCAGGTGCCGCTCGAGTGCGGTGTTGTAGGTCTCCGAGGCCGAGACGACCGCCTTGTGCAGCGGCCGGCCGTCGATCGCCAGCCACTTGCCGTCGAGGGTCTGGACCTTGTTGGCCACCGCGACGTGGGTGTGCAGGTCGGGGTCGCCGGCACGGGAGTCGCGGTGGGTGAACGCCGTGGCGACCAGGCCGCGGACGTCGACCTGGCGCACGCCGTTGGTGCCGCGGCGGGTGAACAGCGCCTTGGACTCGATGAAGTCCAGGGCGTCCTTGATCGCCGCCTGGTGGGCCCGCTCGATCACCGCGGCGGTCTTCGGGTCGGCGATCGCCCACAGCACCGAGACGCTCTTGACCGGTGAGAAGGTCAGGTCGTAGCCGGCCACCGCGTTGGTCTTGGGGCGGGAGTGCTTGGCGATCGTGGCGGCCAGCTCGCGGGCGTCGGCGGGTTCCCGGCCGTGCTCGGCACGGAAGAACTCGGCCGCGACCTCGGTGCGGACCTTGGCCCGATCGGCCGCGGGGACCGGCCAGTCGCCCGGCAGGCCGGCGGCCTCGTTGAGGGCGGCGATGCGCTTGGCGACCTCGATCCGGAACGGGCTGATGTCGTTCTCGTAGACCTTGTACGGCGTGCCGAGCTGGCGGGCGGTCTTGTAGTCAGCCTCGGTCGGCCGGTCGACTCCCTCGCGGCCGATGCGCAGGTCCAGATCCTTGGTCCGCTGCGTGGCCAGCGGGTGGTGACCGGAGCCGAACAGGCTCTGCATGTGGTCGGCGGTGACGATGTCGCCGGCGTCGAGGCCCTCCAGGCCCTCCATGCCCGAGCCGACCCACACACCGGGGGTCTCGCCCTTCTCGGTGTAGTAGCTCGCCAGCCCGGTGTGGCCCTTGTCGGTGGCATCCAGAGCTGCGACCTGGCGGGTCAGGTAGTCGTACCCCGACCCCGCCGTCAGCTTGTGGAGGCTCATCGTCACGGTCACCTACGTGCGCGCGTGCGCGCGGTGCGATCACTTCCGGCCGGATTTCTGGTGTGTTCTTTCTATTCGGCGGACCGAGAATGCAAGAGGTGTGTGGCACTTGGGAGGTCGCGGAAATCTGGGGGGGCGCTGAGGGGCGTCGGTGACGGCGAGGTCGTCGGGTTCGGGCTGGCTGGGGTGGATGGGTCTGGCTGGTTCTGGCTGGGCTGGTTCGGGGGTCGAGGTGGTCGGGTTCGGAAGTTTCTTGGCCGGTGGTGATCGCACGGGCACCGGGATTTGTCGTAGGTGACTGTCAGAGTCCATGTCGACAAGGAGTGAGGACCGGATGAGTCAGCAGACGATCAAGCAGCAGGCGCGGCGTACGGCGCGGGAGATGGCCGAGAAGCGGCGCAGGGAGCGCGAGGAGCGGGAGCGCCGGGTGATCGACCTGGCCGAACAGGTCATGGTCGCGATCGGTCAGCGGGACGCGGCGGTGGCCGAGACCGAGAAGCGCGCCGGTGAGGCGCTGCGGGAGTTGACCGAGGTCGAGGGGCTGTCCCTGGGCGAGGCCGTGGAGTGGTGCGGCGAGACGGTCACCGTGCGGGAGGCGACGCGGCTGCGGCGGCTCGCCAACGCGGACGGCGAGCCGAGCGGCGACGTACGCGACGACGGCGCGGCGCTGGCGTCTGCCGGGAGCGGGGGAGCGGGTGCCGGTACGTCGGTTGGATGACGCCGGCCTCGCGGCGGTCGCGGCAGCGATCGCGGACCCGGCGGTGCTCACGCGCTACCGGGCGAAGGTCGCCACGGTGCCGGGCAGTGAGTGCCTGTGGTGGACCGGGGCGGTGGCCGGTCGCTCCGAGCGGGAGCGCACGGACGGCGGTGGCCATGGCCGGTTCTGGTACGCGCCGGGGCGGGTGATCATCGCCCACCGGTTCGCGTACGCAGTCATGCACGGCGTTGACGCGCTCGCGGAGGCGCGGCTGCTTGGGCACCGCTGCCACAACCCGCTGTGCCAGCGGATCGCGCCGGACCACGTCGTGGTGTCGAGCGCGGCGCAGAACCGCCGTGAGTGGTCGGTGCAGCGTCGGCTGCCGTACAGCCCGCTGGCCGACCCGCGCGGCCCGCGTCGACGCGCGCGGGAACTGCGCGACCTGGCGCGTGAGGACCCGCAGCTCGTAGCCGACGACCTTGCTCGGCTCCAGGAGCTGCTGGGCGAGCAGCTGACCTTGTGGTGACGGCCCGACGCCCACGCAGAAGGACGCCCGCAGCGATGACCGCTGCGGGCGTCCTTGCGGTCGGAGTGGGTCAGGCGGGTTCGCCGTCGAGGAGTCGACCGAGCGTCTCCCACAGGTCGAGGTAGCCGTCCGCGTCCTCGGGTGCCTGCTCGCCCCACCGGGCGTGAAGGTCGCGGATGCGGTCGAGCCGGTCCAGACGGTCGGGCAGCGCGGTGCGGGCAGCGGCCATGAACTTCACGTCGGGCGCGTGCTCGGGAACGTCGCCCCCGCGTGGGTATGTCCTGAGCCCGAGCCGCTGCCAGTGAGCACCGGCGTAGGCGACGAGGATGTTGTCCGGGATCAGGGCGTCGGCGGCGGTGGCGCGGATCTTGTCGCCGTTCGGAGTCCAGGGGCCGGGGGTCGCGCGGGCCTCCAGCGCACGCAGCGTGGCGTCGTCGTCGCTCATGCTGGCTGGTCCTGCCAGGCGGTCGCGGCGGCGAGGTCGAGCCGTCCAGCGGCGGCGGTGGCCACGGCGGTGATCCGTGCGGCGAGCGCCCGCAACTCGGCGGGCGTGCCCTGGATCGCCACCACGTCGTCCCCGGCCAGCGTCAGGACCGGCTGGCGGTGCTCACCGGCTCCCACCCAGTCCTCGCCGGGGGTGAACACCTGGACGCTGGTCTCGCGGGCTGCCAGCCACTCGATGTGCGCGCTCACGGGGTCACCTCGGCGGGTGCGGTGCCGATGAGGCGGCGGAACGCCTCCACGTCGGCTTCGAGGGAGAACAGGCGGCGGCGGTGGTGGTCGTTCTCCGTGCCGACCTCGGTCAGGACCCCGGCGAGGCCGTCGAGGAACGCCACGACGGCCTCGGCGGTGACCTCCTCGCCCATCGCGGTCCACGGCTTCGGGACGCGGCTGCTGGCGGCGTACGGCATCTTCATCATGGCGGCGACGATGCGGCGCTGGTCGCGCTCGCTGATCACGGTGCCGGTCGGCTCCGGCTGAGTCTGCTCGGTCATCACTGCTCCTGTTCGGTGGTGCGGGTGGCGTACTCGGCGTGCAGGGCGTCCAGCGCCGTGGCGACGCTGGACAGGGCCGCGTCCAGGTGGGCGCGGGCGGTCTCGGGGGTCCACCGGCGCACGTCGCGCAGCCGGTGCTCGATGACGATCAGGTCGCAGGCCGTCTCGCTGAGGGTGTGCCGGTCCTTGGCGGTGTTCGCCTCGACGTCGGGGGCAGCGCCAGTCGGCACGTTGTCCCGCGTCGCGATGGTGACGAACTGGTTGAGCGGCAGGGTGCGGGCGCCGAGGACCAAGGCTGCGATGTGGACCTCGCGCCCGGGGCGGCCGGGTTCGTCCACGGTCACCGTGGTGATGGGGAACGCGACTCCGGTGTCGGGGTCGACCAGAGTGTCGGTGGGTCGGAGATCCCACGCGCGGACCTGCTCGGTGGCGAGGTCAGTGTGGGTGGTCGTGTTGGCCATGGCTCCTCCTTCGTTTGGGCCGGTGGCGGGCCGGACTCGGGGTCTCAGCCCGCCACCGGAGGAGACTTGCGGGACGGACGGTCAGGCGGGGGCCAGCGCGGTCCAGGCGCGGCGCTTGATCCGGTCGGGGTCATCGCTGGTGAGGACGCGGGTGGCGCGGGCGGTCTTTTCGTCGCCCTTGGTGCGGACCGGGGCGTAGTGGTCGACGTACTCCGCGACGGCCTGGTAGCCGGCCCACGCGGTGTCGCGGATGCCGGCCTGGGTGTCGGCGTCGGCGAAGAGCCAGTGCAGCCGGGAGCGGCGACGGCGCTCGGTCTCGCGCACGCGCTTGGTCGCGTGGGCCTCGGCCTTGCCGAACGTGGCGTCGATCAGGGCGTCGAAGGCGGCGTCGGTCATGGTCTGCTGGATCAGCCGCTCGGCCTCGACCTGGAACGCGTCGACGTAGGTGAAGGTCAGGCCGAGCGCGTCGCGGGCGGCCTGCACGGCGGCCTTGGCGTTGCGGGTGTGGCGGATCGAGAACGACGACTCGTGGTTGCGCAGGGCCGCGCTTTGGGTGTTCGCGCACACGACGCGGACCGGGGTCACGAGGATGCGGAACGCGCTGGAGCCGTCGTGGCTGTTGAGCGCGGCGATGTTCAGGTCGACGCGGTCGGTGCCGCCGACGGTGAGCGAGTCCGGCAGCTGCATGGTGATGAACACCTGCCGCCCGCCGCGCAGCGACCCGGCGGTGTCGAAGATCGCGCCGGACTCGTCGGCCAGCAGGTTCAGGAACTCGGCGTGGTCCTCGTTCTGCAGCGGGGTGTAGCCGCCGCCCACGACGCCGAGCGCCTCGGGCTCGCCGGTGAACGGGTTGGTGCGCACCGTGGCGAAGCCGGGGACCTCGATCGCGGTGACGCCGCCCTCGCTTACCTCGGCGGTGGTGAGCGGCAACTTGCGGACGTCCCAGCCGCCCAGGTGACCGAGCCGCATGGCCTCTTCGGCGGTGAACGCGCGGTCGCGGACGGTGGTGCCTAGGCGGTGCCAGGCGTCCTTGCGGGCGAAGACGGCTGCGGCCTGCGTGCCGTGGGTCTCGATCTCGTGTGACATGTCGGGGTCCTCCCGGGTAGCGGATCAAATGAACTGAGTTCATTCTATGGTTTCTATTCCACTGAGGGCGGTTCTCCACAGGGAGAACCGCCCTCGGGTGGGGGAGGGGTGACGGGTCAGGCGGCGCTGTCGCTGGCCTCGTGGGCGTTGTCGTCGGCGTCGTCGCTGGCGTCCTCGGTCGTCGGCTGCTCCTCGCCGAGGAGGATCCGCTCGACCTCGCTGGGCTGGTAGCCCCACTCCACGAGCGCGCCGAGCACGCGGGCGTCCCACGCGGTCGGGTTGCGCCACGAGTGCTTGCCGGTCGTCGCCTCCCACGCAGAGACGACCGCCGCGAGCGTGGTCATGGTCGCGGTCTTCGGCGTGCTCGCCTTGGTGGCGATCTTGCGGCACTCGTCGTGGCCAGCGCCGTAGTAGCCGGTCGGCCGCTCGACCCCGAGCAGGGTGAAGAGCATCGGGTGGCGGTGGTCCATGGCCTTGCTCAGCGAGTGGTGTCCGGTGACGACGGCCTCGCAGATCAGGGCCTCGGCTCCCTTCGGGGCGGTCTTGCGGGCGACGAACGTGGCGAGCCACTCGCGGCGCACCGTCTCCGCGCTGGTCCACGCCTTGTTGTTGGCGATCACGCGGCGGCGCTCCTGGCGCTGCTGCTCGCGCTGCGCCTCGGCCTCCTCCTCGTTCTCGCCCTCGTCGCTGCTGTCGGCGGTGCTACTGCCGGAGCCGCCGCGACGCCGCAGACCGGAGGCGGCGAGGTCGGTCACGACCCAGACCGGCACGTACTGCTGGTAGGGCTCGGCGGGCTCGTAGTCCTCGCTCTCCTCGTCGCTGCCGTCCTCGCTCTCCTCGTCGTACTCGTCCTCGGGGTAGACCCACTCCTTGACGACGTGGACGCGAGCGCCGGGGACGTTGGGCCACTTCTCCTCGGCCAGCGGCTCGCCGTCCTCGGTGACCAGCCGCTCGATGCGCAGCACCTCGTCGGCCTGCTCGACCTCCTCGGCGGTCAGGACCGGCAGGCCCTCGGCGCGCAGGCGCTCGACCTCGGCGGCGTCGGCCTCGCGTTCGGCGGCCTCGTCGCGCAGCCGCTGGGCCTCGTGGGCGAGCGAGCGCCGCCACCGCTTGGCGTTCTCCAGCCGCTCGACGGCAGCGGGGTCGTGCTCGAACTCGGCGAAGATCGCGGCCTCTTCCAAGGTCAGGTCGCCGGAGTCGAGGCGGTTGCGGCTCTGGTCGGCCTTGGTGACGGCCAGAGCGGCGTTCACGGTCGGGCGGTCGATGCTGGTGCGCTTGGCGATCTGCGCGGCGCTCACGCCGAGCAGGGCCAGCTGCTCCACGCCCGCGACGATCTCGGCCTCGCGCATCCCGGCCCGATGGATGTTCTCGACCATCTGGTCACCGATCCGGTCGGCGTCGGCGGGCTTGGGCACGACCCGGGCCGGGATCAGGCCGGTGGGGGTGCCGACCTCGGCGGCGGTCACCGTACGCCGCTGGCCACGCAGCAGGACGTACTGCCCGTCCTCGTCGCGGTAGACCGTGACGGCTTCCAGCACGCCGCGCTCCTTGATCGACTTGCGGAACTCCTTGTGGTCGGGTCGCAGGTCGGTGCGGACGTTGGTGCCGATGATGATCGCGGCGGGGTCGAGGTGCAGGAACTCCTCGGACTGGACGGCCTCGGTGGCCTCGTCGGCGGCGGTGTCGGCGGTGGCCTGGATGGTGTCGGTCATGCTGCTGTCCTCCATGAGTAGAATAGAAAGAACTGACATGACCTAGTCTCCCAACGGGGGCCGACACCTACCGGGCCACAGGGCGAACCTGTGGAAAGGTGGGCACGTCCCGAGGGTGGGGAAAACCCCTGCTCTCACCGGGCGCGGACTCCGCTGCGGCGGCGCGGCGCAGCTGCACCTCGTAGCTGTCTGGACGGAAGGAATCGGCCGAGAGTGGGAACGGCTGCACGCGGCCCCGCCCGGGAATGCAGCGGCGTTGGTGTTAGCCGCTGCAGCTCGTCGGCGATCGCTCCCGGCCCGTGGGGCAGGGGAGTGGCTGAGGTGGTGGTGGCGTGACGAGCCAGACCACGATCCCGGTCGGGATCTACTGGAAGCCCGGCGTGTGGGATCTCGCGCGGTCGGCGTATGTCGCCGACCTGGACACCGATCCTGAGTCGCCTGGTTCGTTCGTCGGCTGGCTCGCCCAGGCGCTCGAGCTGCACGCCCGACGCTCGCCCCAGAAGCGGGCCGAGCTCGCGGCCGCGGGCGAGAACCATCCCGCGCTGGTCAGCGTGACCCGCAAGAGCTTCAACAAGAAGCACGACCTGCCGGCCTCGACGATGGAGACGGTCGAGGACGCCCTGGTCGCCGATCGGCAGGAGCTCGGCCGGATGCTCGCGCGCTCTGCGTTTGCCCAGGAGGCTGTCATCGCCGCGGCCGAGGACTCCCGTCGCCGGCTTGGCCGCGAGCTGCCGCCACCTCCGCAGAAGCTCAGCAACCGGCCGCCGCGGCGCCGTCCGGCTACGTAGCTGGCCGGGGCCGTCGGCACGGTTGTGTCGGCGGCTGCGCCTAGCGTCCTTTCCCAGCGCCCCGATCCGGTACCCGAGAGCCGGTCGGGGCGCTTCTTTGTGCCCTGCGGTGAGCGCCCTGGCCTCCCTGCGAGCTCGAGCGGATCCGAAACAAGTTCGGGCCAGGTGATCGCTGCCGGGCCCCGAACGGACCTAGGTGACTGCGGGACCGATTTCCGTCTCGCCGTCACCTAGGAGGAAGTCATGTCCACCACCGTCACCTTCGCCGGCAACCTGGCCGAGGCTCCCGAGCTGCGTTACACCCGCGAGAACAAGCCGTTCGTCAGCTGCCGGGTCTTGGTCAACCGGCGTGTGCAGAACGACGAGGGGGAGTGGGTCAACGACGAGCCCACCGCGCACAACGTGAAGATCTTCGGCTCGGCCGCCAGCCACGTGCACGACAGCTGCGGATCCGGCGACCCGATCTTCGTCCACGGCCTCGAGCGCACCGAGAGCTGGCCGGACAAGGAGACCGGCGAGAAGCGCACCAAGGACGTCGTGGTCGTCGACAACCGCTTCGGCGAGGTCGGTATCTCGCTCAAGTACGTGTCCGCGCGCATCGAGCGCACCGCCCGCCCGGCCCAGGCCAGCTGAGCCGTAAGGAGGTTCGCTCCGATGGATCTCGTCGTACAGTCCCCGGACGAGCTGCTCGCCGCGGTGCCGCACGTCCTGGGCTTCAAGCCCGAGGAGTCGATCGTTCTGGTGCCGTTCCGGCCCGGACTGCCGATCACCCGCGTCGACCTCCCGACGACCGCCGCCGACCGCGAGGCGGTCTGGGACGCCGTCAGTGGCCCCTACGGCCGGCACGCCCGCCCCGGAGCCCGGCTGGCCATCCTCTGCTTCACCGAGGACCGCCGCAGCGCCGAGCTGGCCAGCCAGCACCTGTCCAACCGCCTCGAGACCGTGGGCATCACCACCCACATCCGACTGTGGTCCGACGGCGAGCGCTGGCGCGAGTTCAACACCGGCCAGACCGGCCTGCAGACGCAGGCGACCGCCGAGCGGATCGCGGCCGCCACGGTGCTCACCGGCGCCGCACAGCCGGCGGCCAACCGCGCCTCACTGGCGGCCTCCATGGTCGGTGACCGCGAGCCGATCGCCCAGCTGATCCCCGCAGCTCGAGCAGCAGCCACCGCCAGCAGCCCCGCCGTTGAGCAGGACTGGGCACTGGACCGCCTCGAGCAGTTCCATGCCGACGGCAATCGGCTCTCCGACGTCGACGGGGCCCGGATGCTCGTCGCGCTGGAGACGATCAGCACCCGCGACGCGCTCTGGGAGGACATGAACCGGGAGAACCACACCTCTCACATGGCGATCTGGAACGACCTCACTCGCCGCGCGCCGGACGAGGTCCGTGCGGCGCCGGCCTCCATGCTCGGCTTCGCCAGCTGGCTGCACGGCGACGGTGCCAAGGCCTGGTGCGCGCTGGACCAGGTACCCGCCGACCGGCCCTACTCCATGGCCGCCATCGTCGCCTCTGCCCTGCAGAACGGCATCCACCCGCGCGAGTGGGAGAGGTACCAGACGCAGATGCGCGACCTCGCCGGCGAGCTCGACGAGTCCTTCGTTCCTCAGCCTCCGAGCCAGCAGCGCGACCTACCGGGCACCCGGCCCGCCACCGACCGCCCCGCCCCGGGCCGCTGAGGAGGAAACCGCAATGAACCACGACGACGCCGACCCGATCGCCCAGGCCCAGCCCAGCGCCACTGAGCGCCAGCTGCGCCGCCTGGTGGTGCCCGAGCCCGCGGCCTACGCCCCAGACAAGCGCCTCGACGTCATCCACGAACCCGACCTCGAGCTGCTGTGGGGAGGCCAGGCATGAGCGGCGACGTCGACGAGGCCGACCGGCTCGCGAGGGTGACCCTGAGTCGGGCGATCGAGCCCGGCGACCTCCGCGTCACCGGGCTGGTCAGCGAGCTCGGCGCCGGCAAGGTCCTCGGCTACCTTGAGGCCGCGGCCGAGGTCGAGTCCCACTGGGGCTTCGGGATCGCCCAGGAGCTCGGCCGCGTCGACCCCGCCCAGGTGCTCGAGCAGGCAGCCGCCCGCGGCATCCGCTTCATCGTCCCCGGCGACGCCGAGTGGCCCACCCAGCTCGGCGCCCTCCGCGCCGCCGGCGCCCTCCACGATCGCGGCGGTGAACCGGTCGGCCTGTGGGTCCTCGGATCGCACGACCTGCGCCACCTTGCCGGCAACGCCGTCGCGGTCGTCGGCTCACGAGCCGCCACCAGCTACGGCACCGAACAGGCCACCGAACTTGGCCGCGACCTCGCGACGATGGGCCACAGCGTCATCAGCGGCGCCGCGTTCGGCGTCGACCAGGCCGCACACCGCGGCGCCCTCCTCGCGGGTGGCCCGACCATCGCGGTCATGCCCGGCGGCGTCGACCGGCCCTACCCGGCCGCGCACGCCCAGCTGCTCGAAGCGATCGCCGAGCGCGGCCTGGTCGTCTCGGAAGCACCCCCGGGCGCCGGACCAACCCGGACCCGCTTCCTGGCACGGAACAGGATCACCGCCGGCCTCGCCGAGGGCACCGTGGTCGTCGAGGGAGCCGTACGCAGCGGCGCGATGAACACCGCCCACTGGACCACCAACCTGCACCGGCCCCTCATGGGCGTCCCCGGCCCCGTCAGCAGTGTGGCATCGACCGGCGTCAACCAGCTGATCCGACTCGGGTCTGCCAGCGCGGTCGCCAACGCTCAAGACGTCATCACCGACGTCATGACACACGCCGCCCGGGCCGACCTGGTCGACGAGTCGTTCGTTCCCGGTCCCGTGCGGTCCGTCCCGCGGGCGGTTCCCGCGGGCGCTTCACCGTCCGCCGCTCCGCGTCGGTGACCGCCTTCGCGGCCCCTGTGGATAACCCGATTCGTGTCGGGATCCGCACCTACTCTGCTGAGAGTTCCTAGGTCCCGGTCGACGTCGTCGACCAGGACCGCACTCGGGAGCAGCACCCAACCCAAGCCGCCCGAACGTCACAGGAAGGAACCGCCCATGATCACCCTGACCACCCGGCCGCCGGCTGTCCGCGTCGACTGGATGTGGACCGTCAGCGTCGAGCGCGTCTTGGACGCAGCACCCGACCTGCTCACCTGGGCCGACGCACCTCGCACCGATTGAGCCGACGATGCGCTCGAGGTTGCCTGGATCCGTCCTTCCGGCCGGCGTCTCAGCTCGGCGGAGCGGGTCATCGCGGTTCTACGGACGTGTGTCGGATCCCGCTGCAAGACTCAGTGCCATGTCGTGGGAACAGGATGTCGTCGCCAAGCACGGGCGGCCGCTGGCTGAGATCGAGGGACACGTCTACGTGCTCCACTACGAGACTCCGCAGGTGGTGAAGTCGGTGAGCAGTGAGTACGCGGCCGTCCCGCCTCAGCAGGACCAGGACGGCTTCCTCTCGGCCACGGCGATCCGGCACTACGTCGGCTGGACGCAGCAGGCGAACCCGCGAAAGCGGATCAACCGCCATGGCCGTGCCGCCCAGCGCGAGATCGTCTACCTGGAGCCGGGCACGCTGCGCGACGAGGAGACGATGAAGCGTGTGGGCGTCTGCCCCAAGTGCGGCGAGAACCTGCGCGACTCCTTCGCTGCACGGTCCTGAACGCCGCGAAGGGTCAGTGGTCGGGACCGGTCCAGTTCGGGTCGACCGGGACCGGGATCGGGTCCTCGATCCGCAGCCAGTCCATCTTGACGACCGGCTTGAGCGCGGCGTCGTCGTGCCAGACCACGAGGGCCTCCCAGCGCCGGCCTTCGCGCTTCCAGTCGAGGATGAGACCCCGTGACGGCTTGAGCCGGCCGGTGTTCCGGATCAGCACGAACCGCACGTCGCCGTACGGCCGCCACGCGTCGTTCTTCGGCGGGTTGGCGGACACGTCGGCGCTCACTCGGTGGTGAGCAGCTCGGCCGGGATCCACTCCTCGACCGTGGCCCAGCGGCCGGGGCGCAGCTGCGCGACGTAGACGACCCTGCCCTCCCACAGGTGCCCAGCTCGCCGCCATTCCAGTAGTAGTCCTGGCCGAGGCTGCGATGCGTCGACGGGAACGCTGACCCAACAGTGACGCCCGGGATGCTCGGGACCAGCTGCAGCTGCGGGAGGCCGCGCTGAGTTCTGGTCGGTGTGGTCGACGCGCACGCGATCCTTCAAGGGGATGCCTGCCCCGCGCCCGTAACCGCCGCCCGCCATGACATCTAGGGTAGAACAAGTGTTCGAACGCCGAACCGGCCTGCTTGTGTCGGCCGGGTGCCGTAGTTTCTGGCCATGAGCAGTCAGGGTCGTGCGGCGATTCGGTTCACGTTGAACGGCCAGCGGCACGAGTTGACGCGCGAGGACGTCGAGGCTCGCCTGGTCGAGGTAGCCCCGGACGCG
Source organism: Pimelobacter simplex (assembly GCF_024662235.1). Lineage (GTDB taxonomy): Bacteria > Actinomycetota > Actinomycetes > Propionibacteriales > Nocardioidaceae > Nocardioides. The sequence goes on along the minus strand of NZ_CP096277.1, from coordinate 40,072 downwards.
ATCCGCAAGCATGCGGTGAGGGTCAACGACACCTGGTTCCCGGCCGTCCAGGCCTTCGAGGTCGCTACCGGGATCCCGCGCTCCGAGTTCATCTCCCACACCGCGCGCCGGCATCTGGCCGCGCTGGGGTTCGAGGTCGCCGGCGACGTCGAACCCCGCACGACGCCGCTGCCCGCAGACGGCGCTGCCGCTTTGGTGCCAGCTGCGCCGGCCGCGCGACCTGCCGCTGCAGCCCCAGTGGAGCTCGGTGGAGGGGAGTGGCACACCGAGGCCAACGTACAAGCGGCCCTGGTCACCGCCCTGGCCGGCGAGGGCTGGCGGATCCTCTCGGTGGCCAACACCGCCACCAAGGAGCACGGCATCGACGTCATCGCCTCCCGGGACGGCCGCACCGTCGGTGTGGAGGTCAAGGGATTCCCCAGCCGCAGCTACGCCGACCCCGCTCGCGCCGGCGAGGCCAAGCGCACCAGCCCGAGCACCCAGGCCGGCCACTGGTACTCCCAGGCCGTGCTGGCCGCGATGCGGCTCCGCGGCAAGGAGCCCAGCTGGGGCAGCGTGATCGCCCTGCCGGACTTCCCCCGCTACCGCGACCTGCATGCCGAGACCGCCGGGTCGCTCGCCGCGGCGCAGATCGAGGTCTGGTGGGTCGACCAGGCCGGAGTGGTCCACCGTCCGTGACTACCCCGAAGTGGTACCGCCGCCCGGAAGGGGAGGGCACGGTGCTCCGGAAGGTGCCGCGCCTGGCCAGTTGGAACAAGTCGACCGACCCCGACCAGGTGCGGTTGCGCGAGTACCTCGAGGACACCGCCCAGCTGGTCCCGCCCCGACTGACGGCCGGCGGCCCGTGGGTCCTGCTGCTGGAGGTCGGGCTGCCGTCTGCGCGCGACCTGGTCGACATGGCTGACCTGGACAACTACGCCTTTCCTTTGGCCACCCGGCTTCGCAACGAGGCCCTGGTGGCGGTGTGGTGCACGAAGAGGCACGCCGAGACCTCACGAGTCCTCGCCGCGCCCGCGCACGAGACGACCGGCCCCGGCACGACCTACACGGTCCGCACCACCGCGTCGGCCTCGACGAAGGGCTATAAGGAGCAGGTCCGATCCGCCGTGGTCGACGCCGCGGTGATCCCCGCCGGGCCCGTGCAGCTGCAGCTGGCCTTCGTGGTCGGGCCGCAGCGCAACTGGCTGACCCTCTGGAAGCCAACGATCGACGCCCTCGACCCGCTCCTGGGCCGCACCCGCGAGGACCGTGACTGGCACCCACAGGACGGCCGGATCACCGACCTCGGCCTCCACGTCGCCGTCGACGTCGCGCTCGGCCACGACGTGTTGCTCAGCATCGCCGCGGCCCCAGCCGCCGCTCCCAGAACGGACGATCCCCGATGACGCTGACCTTCGCCGCAATCATCGCCAGCGCGGGCCTCGATCCGGCCGAGGCCCTGGTCATCCGGCACGCCTATGTACGCGAGCACGAAGACGGGACCGTGGGCATCCACGGCGACTCCTCAGACGCCGAGATCCTCGCCTACACCAGCGTCCAGTCCGCCAACACCCGCACCTTCCCGGCCGCGCCTCCCCGGATCTGGATCGTGTTCCGGCCCGAGGGAGGTGATCGTGCCCGGCTGTGGTCGGTCCTGGTGAACCACGGCGAGACGAATCACGACGGGCTACGGCGGACCTTCCACCTCGAGCACTCCGAGCTGATGGCCGACCTGCGGAATCGGCTGGTGATCCAGTGGCGCTCCCCGCGCACCTGGCGGATCAACGCGACGACCGCCGCCGCGTACCCGGTGATGGAGATCGCCGACTCCGAGCCGGTGCGGTTCCCAGGGTTCGACGCCCTGACGCTGGACTACCCCCAGCTGCAGGCCGTCATCCGTGAGCATCGCTACGCCGCTTGGCGGACCGCGCTGTCCTCCGTCATCGGGATCTACCTGATCACCGACACGCGCGACGGACGACAGTACGTCGGCAAGGCTGACGGCGCCGAGACCATCTGGCAACGCTGGGCCGCATACGCCACCAACGGCCACGGAGGCAACGTTGAGCTCCGCAACCTCGATCCTTCGAGCTTCCGGCTGTCGGTGCTTCGGGTGTTCGATCCAGCCACCCCCACCAGGGAAATCGACGCGGCCGAGAGCCACTTCAAGCACGCGCTCGACTCCCGCCGGCACGGGCTCAACCGCAACTGAACCCCCGCAATCTGTCGGGACCATGCACTACACATGGTTTCGTGAGCGTCATCGACCCGTCGCTGTCCTGGAACGACTCTGCCTGGTTGGAAGCCGCGGACAATAAGTGGCAGGCCCAGCTCCGGCGGCAGCAGGCGTGGTGGAGACAGGAACGCCTCGGGCTGCCCGCCGGCCCCCGAGTCGGCGACGCCCGCCTCGTGTCGTCGATGCTGCCCGGCGACGTCGACCTCTCGACCAACCTCATGTCGCCCGAGGCCGTGGACGCGGCGGAACACGCCCTACAGGCGCTGAGGACTGAGGGTCGCCCCGGCCTGATCCAGGAGGAGCGGCTCCGCCGCAATCTGCTGTCGTCCCAGCCCCTGTGCTTCAACCTATTCGGCTACCTCGGGGCGCATCGGCATGCGCTGCTGCCGTGGGTTCGAACGATTCAGCCGGAGGCGACGTCCGTCGAGGACATTCGGCTCGAGTGGGCGCCGGCGACCGGGACATTGGGTGGCTCCGCTTTCGACGCCTTCGTCTCGTACGAGACCCGAGGTGGAAACCGCGGCTTCATCGGTATCGAGGTCAAGTACGCCGAGGACCTGGCCGCCGCGCAACGCAAGCCGGCGAATGACAAGTACAAGGCCCCCACGCTGACAGGGCTTTGGAAGACCGGGGCCATCGAGCGGCTCGATCAGCCCCGGCTCCGCCAGTTCTGGTACAACCAGCTCCTCACCCAGGTCGTCCTCGGCTCGGGTGACTACGACGAAGGGTTCGGCGCCGTCGTCGCGTGCGCGGCCGACCACTCCGCGCGAGAAGTCACCGCGGCGGTCGCGGCAGAGCTGACTGAGCCGGCGGGGCTTCGCTTCTCATCGATCGAGGACGTGGTCGCGTCGGTGCGCGGCCACGTCCATTGGCAGACCGGATTCACCGAGCGGTACCTAACCTACGCACAGCGGGCCTGAGGCGGCAGCGCTACTCGCTACGCGATCGCCCTCGGCTGCCGGGGTGCCGACCAGCCGCAGTTCGCATCAGCAGCTCTGCAGCGGCAGCAGCTCGCCGAGGAGGCTCACCTCAAAGATCTCGACCGGCGGAATCCCGAGCTGGGCATCTGCGGCCAGTAGGTCCCGGACCTCCAACATCCGGCGGATCAGCTCTTGTGATGCGCCTCGCTGCAACGCCACGACTGGCACCACCTTGATCGGAGTTGCGACCGCGATGGACCCGGACAACAGACCGACCTTCACGCGCTGATCGAACAATCCGTGGACAACGTGCTCAACTTGCTCTCCCACCGAATCCACCCACCCTTGCATGATCCGCGCGTACATCGCGGCCTGGGCGGCGACCCACGCGATTGTCCCCACCCCGAGGGGCTTCACCTCGACGGCCAGCAGGCGGCCGTCAACGTCGACAGCGAGCGCGTCGCACTCGTTACCAAGTCGCTTGGGCGGCCCACCGAAGTCCAGGTCGGCCTTCTCCAGCACTTCAAGGATCGGACCCTCGCACTCACGCATGAAGTCGTCTTTGGCCTTCTCATCCTCGAACGCCGGGGTGACTTCACGGTCGATCACGAACAGGCGGTCATTGGCGAACGAGGTAATCGCCGCCTGCACGGCGCCCTCCCTGCGGCCGTGGCTCTGAGCTGCGATAGGAATGATCCGGTCGAGATACCGCTCGACGTCGGGCCAGATCGCTCCAAGCTCCTCTTCGGTACGCCGCACCGTCCACGCCTGGTCGAAGCCCCCATTCTTCTGGTGCGTCTTGTGAACGCTCATCCAGAGTCCCTTGCTCGACATGTGAAGGTTGAGCACCGCAGTGAGGCCGACGTAGAGCGTCGCCGTGACCCTGTTGCCGTGCGCTTCGCGGCGGAATTGCAGATCGACGGGGAAGCGGGCATGACGCGCATAGGCGACCAGAGACGACGCGACGCCAGCACCGTTGCCGTCACTCACGAAGAGGTCGAGGAACGTCGCGCTGACACGCCGGTCGTAGGTGATCTTCACAGCACCCCCTCGGGTTGATCCATCGCCGTCACAACCCGGCCCGCAACGCGGCCGTGGCCCGCACGTCGTCCTCGTTGTACGCGAGGATTCGTTCGCGGGCTACGGCCCGGACGGCCTCATCCTGAGACGCGCGCCCATCCATGAGCCACAGCTGTGACTGCAGACCGCCAGGGTCCTCATCGCGCCAGGCGAACCCGAACGCTGGAGCCACCTGCTTGATGCCGAGTCCCCGGACCCCAAAGTAATGCTCCCTCACGATGGCGAGCAGGTCGACGAACCGAGTGAGGAGGTCGGCTACGGCCGGCTCGCCCAGCAGACGCTTGAGGTGGGTCGGCTCGGGGTGTGAGTAGTGATAGACGAGGAGCGATTCGCCGGCGGCGTCTGCCGCCGCGATCTGCGCCCGCAGCCAGGCCGCGAAGGATTGGGCCAGGTCGACGCATCCCGCATCGTCGAGCTCGGCCCAGGACACGATGGCGTGATAGGTCGGGTCCGAACCCGCACGGTGGATCAGCGCTCCCCACAAGTAGACGCGATCGTTGGGATCCCACTCGATGTCGAAGTCGACCTCGACGTCGGCCCTCGGGACGGTGATGGCGCCGGAGGTGGTCCGCTCGATGACGTGGCCGTCGCGGATCATCCGCGCGCGCCTCACAGCATCGGTGAGGCGGCCGAGCGGGTCCTTGAGGTGCGTGACTTCGGGCAGGTAATGGGCTTGGAAGTCTGCTGCGCTGATGTCGAGCTTCGCCAGTTCCTCAATGCCCACGACGCCAACGGATGCGAGAGCTGTCCACTCCCGGACGCTCAACCGCCCGGCCGTGATGTTCGCGCTGGCGAGGTCGTCACCGACGAGGGCGCGGCAGTGGTCGTACCACGGGCAGGAGTCGCACTCGTCAGTGAAGACCGGCTCGACCAGGGCCGGCGCACCCTGCACGGCCGCCGTGGCGACCTTGACCCGGAAGCCCTGCTCGTGGTCGTAGCGCTCCAATGCGGATCGCTTGGCCTTGCCGTGGGTGCGGGAATAGGTCTCGAACAGGGGCGCATCCAGGTCGAGCCAGGTGAGCACCCGCCCACTCGGGACCAGGTCAGGCACGTCGTCACGCCCAATGATGACCCCGACGGAACCGCCAACCGGGGCACGGTCGATGGCCTGCAACATCCGCCAGTAGTGCGCGAGTTGGAGATAGTCGTCGAACCGAGCGGTCGTAACTGCAGCCAGCCCGTCAGCGTGTAGCCGATCGGCCGGCTCAGCGAACGTGGAGTAGGTCAGCACGCCCTTCGCGCGACGACCCATCACCTTGTGCGCCTTCACGTCGCCCGGGACGTAGCGCCCCGGCGCAACCCTCAGCAACACGTCAGGCTTCCCGCTCCGCCGCCCCGGGGCGTCGTCGGGCAGCCATCCGCCGAGGATGACCACGACGCCGTCCTCCATCGCCCTCATCGTCGCGCCGATCGCCTGTGCCTTGCCGCGAACGGCCGAGAGGTCGAGACAACGAGACGGTCCAAGCTCGGCCCGAAGGCCGGCGAAGATCGCCTCCTCGAACTGGTTTCCGGTGTCGAAGCGCATCTGGACCTCGGGTGGCACCTCCCACGCGACCTGCTCGACCGATGGGTCCCATTCGTTGTGAATGCGCCGAGCACATCGCTTCGCGTCGTAGCCCGTGAGAAGCACGTCACGTGTCACCAGAACCCCCGGTCCATCCAGATCGCTCACACGGTTGTAGCACTGTCGCCCGACAGATCCACGAGGCCCGCCACGGCGTCCCACACCCTGCCCCGTCCACGGGTCGAGCCCAGCACCTTTCGCACGTCGCGCCGCGCATCAGCGACCGAGTGACCCAGCAACAGGCCGTAGGCCACCGCGACGCTCGGTGTGCGCTGCTCGGCTGCGACGCAGTGAAGCAGGACCCGCTTGCCTTCGGCCCGCAGCCCGCGGACGGCGTCGGCGGCGTCGTAGAGGGTGAACTCAAGATTCTCGTTTGCGCCAGGGTCCTCACTGTCCATGAGCCGTGAGTGGATCACCTCGGTCGCCCCGGCGAAGCACTCCTGGTTGCGCCCGACACGGCACACCGAGACGACCGCGTCGACCTGGTGTCCTCGGCTGGCGTGGGTGCCGAGCAGCACTCCGTCGTCATACGGATGAGGGACGGGATCAGGCGACGCCCACTCCGAGTAGGGAACAACCCCGGCCGATGGCCAGCCCTTGTGGTCCGGCTGGCCGCCCGTGGCCGTGAGTGCCGCGAGGCAGACCAACTCGATGCCGTCGACACCAGGCCACCCGTTGAGCATCCGGCGCCACCGCCACGGCACGGCGCTCGCGCCCCAGCGGGCCCCGAGCAGGCCGCCGGCGATCGCGGCGACCGTGTCGGTGTCGTCGCCGATGCGGACCGCGCTGTGCAAAGCGAGTTGGAGGTGGCGACAGGGCATCCGCACGGGTACGTCGGCCGTGACGATCGCCGCAACCGCGGCCTGGAGCGCGGTGACGGTGAACCCGTTGGGCCGGAACCGCTCACCGGGGATCAGCTCGCTTCGGTTGCGGGTGACGTCGAGAGCGTCGTCGAGCCGCGCCCGCCATGCGTCACGCCGCTCGTCTGGGAGCAAATCGAGTCCTGCGGTGAAGGCGAACCGGCCTTCCAAGACGGCCGCGCGAATCGCTTCGCACCACAGGACACACGAGTCACCGGCGAGAGGATCGCCGTGCGTGAGCTCGGCGACTGCGCGCGCCGCCTGCGCCAAGCGGCCGCGGTCGTCGAGGTGCGCCAGGGCTACTGGTGCCGTCCTCATCAGAGCGCCGTTGCCGGCGGAGTGCGACCGCGCCGCGGCGTAGCTGGCCGCCTCCGCGGTCATCACCCGGCCAGCACTCTCCGCCTCGGTCGTCAAGCGTGTCCGCGTCGCCCGCAGCACGGAGCTGGTCTGAATGCCCACATCGGGCGGGTTGCTCTGGTACCACTCGAGGAAGCCCTCGGCGATGTCATCGAGCGCGCCGGCCGTGGCCAGGTCGGCACCGGTCGCGGTGACCCGCGCGATCGCGATCGCCATCGACGTGTCGTCACTCCACTCGCCAGGCGCGAAGTTACCGAGGCCTCCGCCCGTCATCGCGGCCTCGACCCCCGGGGGAGGAGGGGTAGCAAACTCATAGGGCACACCAAGCGCGTCGCCAGCGGCCATCGCGAGCAGCACTCCGGCCGCTCGGTCGTGCTGAGCTGTCGTGAGCCTCATCCGAGCTCCTTCCGCGTGCCGGTGACGGCACCGTAGATGGTCCAGTAGTCCTCATCGGTCAGGTCGCCGCCGATCCAGGCTGCGGTCACCTCGAGGAAGGTGTTGTCGTCGTCGCGCTCGGGCAGCGATCCAGCCATCCGCATCTGGCTGGCCTCGATCGGTGCCACACCCTCGTGCACACCGCCGACAATGCTCACCACGCGCCGAATCTCGGCTCCTGCCTCTTGGGCCGTGATCGCGCTGGCCTTCAGCCGCGTGAGCACATCCTTCACATCGCTCATCACTGACTCCGATCAGGCCGACTGCAGCAGAGGATGGCGACGGTACGACGCGCGCAGGTGCACAGTTGCGAGGCGGTGGCGCAGCTCGGCGACATCCAGGTGCTCGTTCATCGCTCGCCCGAGCCTCCCCATCTGACCGACGTCGGGCTCGAGGTCAATCTGGATCTGCGCGAGCCGCTCGGCCAGTCGGCGGGCTCGGCGAGCGGGAGTTGGCAGGGCGGGCGCTCCGTAGGCGTCGAGTGCGGCGGCGCGGTAGAGCGGTCGGAGCTGCTCGCGCAGCGTGGTCGGGTGGTCGAACACCTCCAACAGCAGCGGCTGGCCGCCAACGCCGATGATCACGCCGCACTGGCCGCCGAGCGGCCGGGCAGCGGTCGCGAGCACCATCGCCTGCTCGTCGGCCGTCGCCGTGTCGAGGCGCTCGGCGAGCGAGCCGGTGCGCGAGACGCGGCCCGCCGTGGCGTCGTACGACGCGATGCGGCGCCACACTTCGTCCTGGCCGCCGGCGCCGTAGCCGTCGCGAATCAGGAGGCTGGCTCGCCGGCCGCGGGTCGCCTGGTTGATCGCGCCGGCCCAGCGGCTCTGCTCGACGCAGGCGACCTCGATCGCCATCCGTGCGCCGGCCCTGACGAGGGTGGAGCGGGTCGCCATTCGGTGCTGCATGCCGCCCTCGAAGAGCTGGCCGTCGAGAACGAGCACGGGCTTCTCGCCGCGGTTGGCGATCTGGAGCGTCGGAACGGTCGGCCCCGAGTCGGCCTCGGTGACCGTCAGGGTGGCGGACCCGGTGTCGTAGGTCCGGACCGACCGCACGTGGCCGTCGTGCCAGACCGGAAACACAGTGACCGCGCCCACTGTGGTGCCCTGTCCGATGTGGAGCTTCATCCCGCCACCTCCTTCTCCTGCCCGCCGGTCGGGCGATCTGGGAAGAGCGTGGCGGACACGACCGTCAGGAGGGGGTCAGCCGACTGACCCCTGCAGGTTCTTGGGAAGGTCCTCCCAACCGATGGATCGAGTCAGATGCACCAGGTAATGGCCGAGTTGCTCGTAGCTCTCGAGCTTGGGACCCCACTTCTCCGCATTCACCCGGTCGCGAACCTTGATCAGGGTCTTTACCACCGCAGCCTCGCCCTTCCCGGTGAGGGCCGCGGCCGCCGCGGCGACGTTGGCCGGCTTCTTCTCGCCCTTGATCAGGTACGCGAAGCTGGCGGCCACGACCAGACGCTGGTTCGGGGTGAGACTCAGGCGCCCGGCGGCGTACCGGGTTCGCGACCTGAATTCGTCACGGACCAGCTCGTCGTCCCCGGCCAGGGGAAGATCCGCCCCAGCATCGGGTCCGATGACAACACCGAGTTGGACGAAGTCGTCGAGCTCGGGGAAGGAGAGCAGACATTCGCCTTCCTGGAGCGCGACCAGGGCAGCCCGGTCGAAGATGTGATCACCCACGTAGGGGTCCTGCACCCGCATCCGCGGACGAGGTCCGACCTGCACGACCCACCCCTGCTCCCAAGGCAGGAATCGACATAGCTTGCTCGGTACCCAGCTGTTCGGGAGGTGGAGGCCGTAGCCCTGCGTGCGACCCACGGAGAGAATCTCCCAGCGCGGGATCTGCCACGGTCCACGCACAGTGTCCCGGTACTTGAGAGTCACCCGGCCCTGAAGGTCCTCCATCGCTGAAGGCTAAGGCAGGGTCAGGCGGCTGACCCCCGGTTCGACGGCACCCAGTCCATGCTTGTCCTGTTCAGCCGCTCACCACGAGAACGGAACCGGGATGCCGACACACCTCCGCGACGACGACAAAGTGCTGCTGGTCAAGGTTGACCACTCGGCGGCCCTCGCCGCCGATCACGCCGCCCTGTACGAGCTCGCACGCAAGTGGTGGAAGGCGTCTGCCACCCAGGTGCAGCCCGTACGTCGGGTCCTGGCGATCGTCAACAACCAGGTGTTCGCGGCGTACGAGCCCTATCGCTGGGAGGTCGCGACCAACCCAGAACTCCTGGGGCGAATTGCCTTTCATGGAGACGTCGCCCTAGACGCGAGCCAGTGGGTCGGCACAGACGTGAGCCACCTTTTTCCGCCGGGCGCAGCGAATCCCGTCCGCTACACGACGGTCGGCGCGCTCGCGTCGGGGCACGACGGCGCTTCGGCGAATCGTGGCGGTCCGAAGGGGCAGCCCGTCACCGAGGCAGCCGCGGGGGAAGATCCCCTGATCCTCCTGCTGCGGATCAATCAGTCATGGCAGCCCGACATCTCGGCGGCTGACCTGTACGACGCCACTCGCGGCTGGTGGGTGATGTCGGCTACGAAGGCCGAACAGGTTGTCCGTGCTCTCGCCGTGGCTAACGGCATCATTCGCGAGGCCTACCTCCCCACGACGTGGGGGCCATGCCCCGAACCCGGCCAGGAGCACCGCATTGGCTTCGAGGGAGTCGTTGCCGAGGATCGCGACCGTTGGGTGGGCGCTGACGTCTCGTCGATCTTCCCTAGCGGATCGCAAAATCCCGTCCGCTACGTCAGAGCTGCCGATCTCGACACGCCGGCCAAGGAGTCCGTGAGCAGTCACCGGACCATCGCCGTCACGTCGGAGGAGACCAGCTCTCCAGGCCTTGCGGAACTGGTCAACCCGCTGTTGAAGGCGTTCGAAGCCGACCTCATGTGGTCCATGTCGCGCGGCGCTCAGGAGCTGTTTCACAGCAACACCATCGCCGCCCTCCTCGCCGAGCACCCCCGTGCTTCGACGCCGCTGGCGGGTCTCTTCGCCGGCGACGAGACGGCAGGGGAGTGGAACGTGTGGCGCGAGTGGAGGCACCTCGACCTGGTCGCTGAAGGCGCCAACGGCCGCGGCCGGTTCGTCGTCGAGAACAAGCTGTACTCGGTGCCGTACCCGGCCCAGCTCGCCAACTACTGCTCAAAGCCTCTGCCGTGGGCGAACAACCCCGGACGGGCCGGTGACAGCGGGACCAACTACTACCTGCTGTCACTGATGGCACCTGCCTTTGAGCTGCCCAGTCCGTGGCGGTGGATCCCGTACGAGCACCTGCTCCGCGCCCTCGACCAGCTCGACCCGACACACTTCGGCACGGACGCGACGCTCGTCGAGCGGTACCGCGTCCTTGTGCGCCGGCTCGTCGAGCTCAAAGATGCCGTCGACCCCCGGCAGGACGTCGAGGGCGCCTTCGCCGTCAACGAGGCGCTCGGGAGCCTTCCCAGCAAGTACTTCCTTGGCCCGATCCAGCGGATGCGATTCTCCGGGCTAGCTCAGCTGATCTCCGACGAGTTCGGCGAGCAGCTACCGCTGGTCGTCGACATCAGCAAGGCCGAGGGCTTGATCACCTACACCCACCGGCTGTCCGATGACCGCGCGGTCGGCTGGCAGTTCCAGGGCGGCCAATTGCGACTGTTCGTCCTGGTGCAGGACGCCGGTTTGGTCGGTAAAGGGGACCGGCTCGCAGCGGCGCGAGCCGCGATCGCCGACGCGGAGTACCTCTCCTTTGCCGAGTTCGAAAGCGCATCCGCCGTGCTCGGCGAGCGGCTCGGCCCGCTGGTTCAAGGACCCGGTGAGTGGCGACGGTTCGCCCCGGATTTCGTGTACCGGTACTGCAAGGTCGACCCCACCACGTCGTCCGGCCAGCTCGCTGAGGCGCTGTCTGAGCTCACCCTCCACGTCAAGACCTGGGGGGCCCTCGGATGAAGGTCCGCTGACCTCATTCGCCCACGGAAAGTGTCGGACCTGAGTGGAAAGATCACGACGTGCCAGACACCAGATTCTCCACTCTCGTCGACGACCCAGAAGCCTTGCTCGACGTGGTTGACGTCGACGATGTCGGCGACATCGAGACGTTGCTGATGTTCCTCTTCGCCAGGCCGGTCCGCGTTGACCAGGTCTGGGACGACCAGGCCGATGCAACAGCGCTCGAAGTCGTGATGACGAGCAACGACGAGGCAATCGGGACCGCCTACGAGTTCCCGTTGAGCGTGATGGGTCTGGCCCGAGCATGCGCCGAAACGGCGGACGACCTCGGCGTCTACACCCGAGATGGATTCGCTTCGCAGACGGCGGCACCCGCCGTCTCAGCCATGAGCGACACCGAGCTCATCACCGCCTTGCAGCAAGCCCTGGGCCAGGTCCGCTTCTTCAACATGATGGGGGCCGACGAGTGAGCCCAGTTCGGCAAGAAAGTGTCGGTACGCCCTTCTACGCTGACCGGATGATGCTTCCCCCGGACGACCTCGAGCGCGAGGTGTACGACGTCCCCCGCGGCATCTGCCCGACCTGCAAGTCGGGCGACATCACCCACCTAGTCATCGGCATGCCCTCCGGACCTGAGGCGATGGAGGGCGATCCGGGCTGGGTGCATTGGGTCGGCTGTGTGCACCCAGGATTCGATCGGACGTGCGGCGCGTGCGGTGCCACCTGGAGCAGCACCAGTCCAGCCTCTGCCTGAGCGTCTCCGGAAATGTCGTACCTCTGCGGCAGAGTTCGCTCGTGCCACTGACGGCGCAGCACGCCGCGGCAGGCGTGCTCGACGCAACCGTTGACCCGCTCGGCGAGGGGACGTCCTGGGAGGCGATCCACCGCGCGCGACCGCGCGCGCCTCTGACCTGCCGCGAGTGCGGGCATGGTCTCCACGCCAAGCTCTCGCCCAAGGGCCTGCGGTTCTTCGCCCACGATCGTGCTGCGCCAACCTGCTCCCTGGTGGGGGAGACCATGGCCCACCGACTGCTCAAGCTGCAGCTGGCTTCAGCCATTCGCGAGGCCGGCTGGTACGCCGAACTCGAGGTAGCCGGCGACGGCTGGCGCGCGGACGTGCTGGCCACCAGCCCCGACGGCGCCAGGAAGATGGCCTGGGAGGCGCAGCTGGCCCAGATCACCGTCGACGAGCTACGTGAGCGCACGTCGCGGATGCAGGCCTCCGAGGTGCCGGTGTGCTGGGTCACCGACCACGACCGCCCGTGGATTGGAGCCGTGCCAGCCGTTCAGATCACCCTGCCCGCCGACCCAGGGCCCGCCGATGCCCAGGTCGTCAACGGAGCCGCCGTCTTCCGCGAATCCTGGTGCCCGCGCCGGCGCTGCGAGAACGATGGCGGAGCGCCCGGCCCATGTCCCGGCCACGGCTGGTGGGGACCGGTCCCTGAAGCAGTCAACCTCGAGACCTTCGTCGCCGGCGTTCTGGCCGGCACGATCAGGACTCACCATGTGGCGGTGCGCCGGTTCCTGCGACTGCCGACAGCTGCGCGGATCGTGTGGACCACACGACAGCACGTCATCACCGAACGAGTCCAGATGGAAGCCAGCGCGCGCCGGCGTGAACGCGACGAGCTGGCGGCCGCGGAGCACGAGCGCCACCTGGCTGCGATCGCGGCCAAACTCGCCCGCCAGCAAGCACTCACACCGCCGGCGGTCGACCTCGTCGGACGAGAGGCCCGCGGCTATGTCGGGGTGCGCGACGCGACGCCCGAGTGGGCGATGGGTGTGCCGTTGTTCGTCCACGACATGCCGCAAGGAGTGATCAGCCCGGTCGTCAGCAGGGTCTCGGCCGAGGTCCTCGCGCGATTCCGGGGCCTGACCTTGTTCGTCGCCACCGAGGCCGAGCGACGTGCCCTCGCACGGGCGTGCGGGCCCGCCCAGCGGATCGTGCTGTTCGAGGTGGAGATCCCGGCCCAGCCGCGGCCGCCGGCGGTGACCTACGGCAGGGCCGGTCGGGTGCGGTAGACCTGCACCTGGTCGCGCAGCTCGGTGCTGGCGATCGCCAACCCGGCGTACGCTGCGGCCGCCGCGGCGAGGTTGAACGACGACGCCGGCGTGCACATGACGTCAGAGGCAGTCAGTGAGCCGTCCTCGAGACGGTCGGCGAACGTGTCGGCGGCCGCGGCCGCGTCAGCTGCGTGCTGGGTGATCCCCGCGGGCACAGGCTTGCCGGTGCCGGACACGAAGGCCTCCCACACGAACAGTTCGGCGTCGCCTGCCAGCCATGGCTCGGGCCGGGTGGTGCACCGCAGTCCGGGGAACCCGGACCCGACCCGCTCGAGCACCCACGCCATCTGCACCAGCCCGGTGGCCAGGGCGCCACTGCCGGCGCCGGCTGACCAAGGCCGCGAGCGGCCGTCGACGGTCTCGCCCTGGCGCGCCTGCCCCAACGTCCGCCACCCGTCGACGGGCCCGACCGGGCTGACCGGAACCATCAGAGGAGCCTCGAACCCGAGCGCCACGGGCACGCCGGCGTCGAGCGCCTCGAGGACCGAGAGGGCCGCGCCCTCGGGGTGGCTGCCTCCTTCGCCGACCGGTCGACGGCCGGGCAGGTCGAGGGCTGCCCAGGCGAAGTTGCTCCGGACGGATCCGACGTCGACGGCGACAACTCGTGGGGACATCAGCGCAGCGTTCCTTCTCACGGTCACGGGGACAGGTTGACCCGGTAGACGGACGGGTCGGCGGCCGCCACGACGGTCTGCCGTTCGTACTCGACAAGTGTGGGGTCGGTGAGGGCGCCGGTCACCACGGCCAAGGACCAGTCGGGATCGGTCTCAGCGGCGCGCAGCTCGTTGCGGGTCAGGAGCACCGAGGGCATGGAGCTGGAGACGCCTTTGACCTCGAGGTGGCGTTCCTCGTCGTGGCGCGTTGCGGTGAGATCCCAGCCGCACTTGAGGTGCGCGACGCGAGTGATCGTCCATCCTGCTGCCTCGTAGTGGCGTTGGACCGTGTCCTCGGCGGCCAGCTCGACCTGGCGATTCGTGGCGGGGTCCCCGAAGCCGGCTCCCCACGCGCCGACCGCGATCGTGCTCGAGGTCTCGCGCGGGTCGCCGGGGTGAACGGGGGGCTCGAGGACACCGCTGTACTCCCGGACCAGCACCGGCACCGATCGTGGGTGTGTCCGGTAGCCGAGGCCGCGCTCAGTGAGGAGCTTGACCAGGTCGGTGCGGAGCGGGATCAGGCGGTGGCGCGTCTCTGTGCCGATCTCGAGCAACTCCGCCCACAGGGTCATGATGTTGCCCGGGGAGCGGTGCCAGGCATCGTCGTAGGGCGCTGCGGTGTCCCACAGGTAGGCGTGCAGGAGGGTCAGGAGCTCGTCTTGCTGCTCGGCCGGGTAGAGCTTGAGCGGGACGCGCGCGAGGCCGGCGTCGTCAGCTCGCGTTAGGCCGTCGCGGATCAGCTCGACCAGCCGGGCGTTGGAGTCCTGTGAGGTCACGACGATCGCTCACGGCCTCGCGGGTACTCGACGTCGAAGTGGTCGGCGATGATCTGCGTGGTCTCGCACCCCCAGCTGGCGCGTCGGTCCATCGGGTCCGGTTCATCATCGAGGGAGTCGCAGACGCCGGTGCCGGATCCGCAGTCGCGGTGGAGTGTCAAGAGCTTGCGGGCGAGCGGGTCGTTGATCGTGTTGAGTCGACGCATGGCGTCGACCCATAGCGAGACGGGAGCGGTGGAGTCGTCGACTTCGTGCACGACGTCCATGCGCCACGCGGCGCTGGCCTCCTCGTCGTACTCGTAGCGCGTCATCAACGCATCCCGAAGAACGAGGTGATCCGGTCGACCTGCTTCTGGTCCAGTAGCGCTGGCCGGCACGCCCCGTAGGCGTTGGTCAGGTCGATGACGAGCTGGCGCGTCTGGTCGAGGCTGAGGTCGATGGTCGCCGTCTCGCCGTCGGTGCTGGTGACTTTGAGGTCGACGCGCTGCACGTCCTCATCGACATATCGCGCGTGTGCGCCGATCTTCTTGGCCCGGACGGCCTCGCTGCGCTTGAAGATTCCCACGCTCGCATCGTGGCATGGCGACCCGTTGCGCGGGGGCGGGACGGTGGCGGCACGCGCGGCTCAGGTGGTCGACCACCTGAGGCCGAGGATCCGGAAGGCCTCCTGGGCGTCCGGGTGCTCGGGGGAGAGGGCCTGGTGCTCGATCGCGTCGAGTGTTCGGCTGATCGCGGGGTCCTCGGCTCGCTCGAACACTGCCCACAGCGTGAGGTCGTCCCCGTGGCGGGAGGCGAACGTGACGCCGTTGAGGTCGGTGGTCGCGTGCAGGTAGGTGGCCACCGACTGGGTGAGCGCTCGCGGCCGCCCGTCCTTGAGCGCGGCCGCGTCGAAGTCGTGCAGGGTCAGCAGGTGCGCAAGCGCGACGAACTGCGGCCGCAGGGCCGCGATCGACTCCGCGGCCGTCACCGCGCAGAACCGACCCGACAGCGTCGCGCTCGCCGCCGAGCGCGGCTCGAGCCACGAGTAGGAGATCTCCCCGGCCCGGGCCGTCGGGTGCATCGCGGCGTCCTCGTCGTCCTCCTCGATGTCGTCGAGCTCGAGCGCGAGGGTCGGGTCGGGCCGGAAGCCGGCCAGGACCTCGAGCAGGCAGGCAAGGAGCGTGGATCCGGCGTAGATGGTGCGGAAGTTGCCCTGCCTGTCATCCCAGCGGCCGTGGAACCTGCCATCGGCACCGGCCCACTCCCAACCCGACCAGGCCCAGGGCTCCGGCTTGAAGCCGACGCGCCAGACCTGCTCGGCCGCGTCGACGACGACCAGCTGAGGTGCTTCGGTCACCCGCGAGTCACCCGGCCGCAGCGAATGCGCGCGCGGCCGCGAGCACCTCGGGGCCGACCTGCTCCAGGTCGCCCTCGCGCAGCAGCCGCGCCGGCGCGACGTCGTCGAGGCGCGGGTTCATGCCCTGGAACCAGGTCTGGACGACCGCGGCCGAGTCCTTCTCGCGCAGCAGAGCCGCGATCCGGTACGCCATCCGCAGCCGGTTGACCACCTCAGTCGACGGGGTCCGCGCGTCGGCCGAGTCGGCCCACTGGCGCACGGCGCGGGTCTCCTGAACCGAGCCCAGATAGGCCACGAGCTTGGCTCCGAGCAGGTCCCGCAGCCGCTCGACGAGCTCGGGCGTGGGCAGCCGCACCGACTCCTCGTAGGCGCGAAGGTCGCCGCGGGCGATGGTCGACGGAGTGCTCATACCTGCAGTGTGCCACCTGGTGCAGCGCAATCCAATAGTGAATCGCGGGCGAAATCACAGGCCGGATCACACCGCCGATAACATAGATTACGTCAACCTAACGGCAGAGCGCATGTGAGCACAAGTTATGTGGTACAGTGTCCCCATGTCCCCATGGCCCGATACCGAGAGATCGCCGACGATCTGCGCCGCCGGATCACCGAGGGCGAGTTCGCTGTCGGTGATCAGCTGCCCTCCATCGCCGCGCTCCAGGAGCACTACGACGTGCCCGGTCTGGGCACCATCCGGCAGGCCCAACAGATCCTCTTCGACCAGGGCATGATCGTGACTCGCCAGGGCGTCGGAGCCTTCGTGGTCAGCGCCGCTCCTCGGACGCGCACGATCGACGTCGTCCAACGCCTCAAGGTCGCGCGCGCTGCGATCGACGACGCGCTTGCAGCCCTTGCCGAGGCTGCCCCGGTCGCGGACGAGACAGCGACCACCTACCGCTGTGGCTTCTGTGACGCGACGTTGTCCAGCTCGGATCAGGCCGAGCTCGTGGCCTGGGCCGACGAGCACACCGACAACGAGCACCCCGAAGATCGGGACTGGCCGAACACCTACTCGATCTACTACCCCAACCACCCGCCGCTCCAGCCGCCGCAGGTCTACTACCGCTGGCCCGGAGGGAAGTCGAACTACTCGAGCGAGCGCCGCTGAGCACCCGTCGCGGGCCGCTGTGGAAAACGAACGGAGTGTCGGACGCATGAGCCAGACTGCAGGAGAGCTCGACGACAGGAGATCGCGATGAGCACCGAGCTGCCCACGTTCGAGGACATGCGCCGGCGGGCGCACAGACTCCTCGGTGACGCCGAGGACGAGCTGCGCTCAGATTGGCGCTCCGGCACCGGGCCCACCCACGAGCAGAGCCAAGCGGCCCTCGAGGCCCGCCAGCTGATCGCCCAGGCGAAGGCCGCGCTCGACCGCGCGGCGCGTTGATCTGAGGCGTGACGACATGGCCACGTACCGACACACCATCCACTACATCGTTCGCGTCATCGAACGTCCGGCCAGCGATGACCGGGAGACCTGGTTCGCCGGTCCCTTTGGATCCACCGAGGCCGACCACGTCGCCAGCGAGCTCGAGCACGCGGCCGACCACGACCGCGAGTGCTACGTAGAGCAGCTGTTCGCCCGCGAGGAGGGCTGACCCATGACCACCTCCGCCGCAACCCGCGACGACCTGGTCGCCATGGCGACCTTCCCACTGACCCGGCCTGGTGAGAACACCGTTCCGATCCGGATGCAGACCGAGCACCTGGCGGCCGTCGAGAGCAACCTCGACCAACGCGGCGTCCCGGCCGAGATCGTCGAGAAGTACTTCCTCGGACTCCACCGCTGCGACGAACTGCCGCTCGAGCTGTGGATCGGCATGATCACCGACGCGTACAACCTCGCCACCGCGACGGCCACCGCCCCCTCCTACGTCGCCGCCCTCGCCATCGAGTGGGCCGCCAGTGATCCGGTCGAGCGCTGGGTCAACGCTGCCCCCGATGGGCCCGGGCCGCTCAGGGACACCATCAGCGAGTACCTCGGTGGCCACAACCCCTTCCCCGACGGGCTCCGCGTCGACGTCCAAGGCCGCGATGACGCCGACAGCTGGGTGCCCGGCACCATCGTGGAGCGCACCGCCGTCGACGAGTGGACTGTCGAGTTCGATGACGGCGAGCAGGTCTGGCGCGACCACCAGGAGCTGCGCCCCCACTCCCCCGAGGCCAGCTGACGAGGTGGCAGCTCGACCTTGGCGCGAGAAGCGCGTCGACGACCTCCTCGCTGCTGTCTCCGACCTCGGCATGACGATGTCCCGCGCGGCCGCCGGTGACCTCCTCGACGCACGGGTCCAGTTCGTCGCCGAGCAGATGCGCGTCACCCCCGCCACCGCCCGCACCTACCTCACCGATGAGGCGCTGACCGGCATGGCCAGGGAGATCGTCTTCGGATTCGCCGACGAGACTCCGGGCGCGGACCTGATGGCCGCACCGCGCACCGCCGCCGTTCCGGTGAGGTTCGCAGGCACGGTGTTCGCCGGCCTGGGCGAGGTCATCCGCATCCTCCTCGTCGAACGCGACGACCTCGAGCACACTCGTGACCGGGTGGCGCAGGTCGCCCACGCCCAGAGCTACCTCGGCCTGCTGATCCGCGACCAGGTCGCCACCACCGGCTACTACGACGACGAGCCGTCGGTCCAAATGCCCCCCGCTCTGCTGCTGCGCCTGGCGCGCATCCTCGAGACCGCAGCCGACCTGGTGGAAGCGGGCCTGATCGGCTACGAGGCGGACCCTCAGGAAAGCGCCGGACTCCCCTCGGCGTTCCGCCGCGATGTCGACCTGCTGCGCACCATGGCCAGCCAGGAGCAGCAGTGACAGCCCCAGCTGGCGGGACCGCGCTGACGCTCTACGCCACGGTGCAGGAGATCCCGCCCGACCACCGTGGCGGCTACACCCTCGGCCGAGACGAGCTGATCGTCGAGGACGTCGACTACGACCAGGCGCTCGAGGCCGCCCGTCGGCGCGTTCCCGAGGGCTGGCGGATCATCGCCCTGCGAGTCGAGTCCCCGCAAGTTGATCGCTCCCGGCCCTCTTGCGCACCTAGGTGACCAGGAAAGCGAGGTGGACCATGAGCACTTCCCCAGCCGAGAACCCGGTCCCCGGAGTCGTCACCTTCACCGCCCGCGGCAACGCCGCCCTCGACCAGCTGGCCGAGGCCCTGGCGGCCGACTGCGACGGCTCTCCCACGAGCATCGCCGACATCCTCGAGCGGGTTCTGGAGGCCGACATCGAGGACCTGGCCGAATCGTTGAGCGAGACCACCCAGCCAGCTGCACGCGCATCCCTGGTCGGTCTCGACGTCGAGGAGGTCGGGCCGCCGGCCGAGAGCCCCGACGAGGCGGCCCGCCGGCGGCTCTCGCCGAGGGCGCCGCACGCCGGCGACACCCCCGGTAGCCGGGGCCCGGGCATCGCCCGCTGATTCAGAGCTCGCGCCGGGCCTGTCGGCGCAGGACTGCCTCCAGCTCGGCAACGCCCTGCCCCAGCGGAGTCGGCGGGGCGAGGTCGGCAAGGTCGTCGAGCAGCTCGTCGACGTCGCCGGCCTCGAGCTGCGGTGAGGCGTAGGCGTTCCACTCCCCTACCGCCGCGGCGAGCCGACGGTAGGCCTCGACGTCGGCGGGCTCGTTGAACCAGGCCGCCGCGGCGAGCGCGACCCGCCGTGCGATCAGGGCCGCCTGGTCATCCATGGCCGATCAGTCTTCCTCCCCGCGCGCCCGGAGGGAACCCCTGCAGTTGTCCACAGCCTCGGCGCCGGCCGCGCGCACCGGGCGACGAGATCCGCGAGACTCGAGCCCTACTTCACGGCAGGAAGGGCACCACGGTGGACGACAACGACCAGCTCCGAGCAGGCGGGCACGCGCAGGCGGCCCGCAAGAACGTCTACGGCTTCAACCGCGCCACCATGTGGGAGCAGGACCAGATCCCGTCCGAGACCTCCGACCAGCTCGCGGAGTTCGCCGACCTCGCGGCCGCGCTCCCCCAGGCGTTCTCGCAGCTGTCCAGCACGCTCGAGCAGGCCCAGGCGCACCAGGTGCTCAGCATGGACACGATGACCGACGAGTCCGACCCGGCCATGGCCATCGGCGTGGCGCGCCTTCACCTGGAGGAGGCCCGGAGCCTCGCGGTCGACCTCCACAAGCACCTCGACGCCGCGCGCAACGCCACGGCCCACATCATCAGCCAGGGCGTCGATGACGGGCAGGAGTCGATGCCCTGGGACCAGCCCTGACCCAGGCCCCCGCCGAGCGGCCCGCGAGATTTCTTCGCGTCGGGTGATCGCCCCGACGGGTCGACCTTCCTTTGGTGACTGAGAGATGACCCCGGTCCACCAAGGAGCTGCCCGTGAGCACGCCCACCGAATCCACGTCCGCCGCGGCCGACCGTGACCCGGTCCAGGAGGCCCGCGACCACCTCGAGCAGGCGCTAGCCGCGCTCGATCGGCTCCGCGAGGTCCTGCCCCCAGCGGGCAGCACTCCCCCGCCCGAGGCGCGTGGCGGTGACCCGGCATGACCACCACCGACACCGCCCTCCACGCCGCCGACGCCGTCTTCATGGCCGAGCAGGCGGTGGGACGGGCCCGCCATGTCGTCGAGGAGCTGCACACCACGATCAACTCCGCGCTGGGGGTGCTCGACGACGCCGAGCTCGACTCTGCCAAGGCGCGGCTCTCCGACCGCGGCGACTACTACCTCGAGGCCGCCGGCGAGCACCTGAGCCGCCTGCAGCGCCGCTGCAGCGACAACGCCGAGCTGACCGACGAGCTCACCGGGCACCTGGAACGCGCCTCGCAGGCGGTCGCCGATGCCCACGACCTTCTCCGGGACGCCGACACCACCGATCCGGTGCTCGCCCGCGACGTCGCGCAACTGAAGCCGCGGCTTGCGGTTGTCGGCGAGATGATCGACCTGGCCAAGCCGACGGCCCGGCTGGCCGCGCAGCATGTCGAGAGCGCGCACCTGGCCGCTCAGCAGGCGACTCCGCCGTCCCTGTTGGAGCCGGTCACCCTCGAGCGGAGCATCGCGACCGCCGGCAAGGAGCTGGGCCGCGCCGACGAGGACGTGCGCCTGCTCGAGAACGTCGTCGACCACGCTGCAGCCAGCGCCCGCCAGTCGGCCGGCATCGCGACCGAGATCACCGACAACGCCCGCCGGCGCATGGCCGAGCAGGGCCGCGTCCAGATCCCGCATCAGGCCGCACCGAGCGTCGGATCCCCGGCGCGGTAGGCGGGAGGCGCGTCATGGACCTCGACCAGGGCGGCCGCCAGCTGGCGGGCCTCATCCTCAATGCGGCCAGCAACGGCGAGCACGACCAGGTCGCCGAGCTGATCGCACCGCTCGACGCAGAGCAGCTGCGGTCCCTGGTGACGGTGCTGGCCGTCCAGGTCGATCAGAGCGCCCCGACCTCGTCCGCGACCGGCCCAGCCGCGGTGTGCGAGCTGGCGATCAACGCTGCCGCCCCGATGTTCGGCACCACTCCGGAGGCGATCCGCAGCGCCGAACGCAGCCGACCGGTCAGCGACGCCCGGGCGGTGGCCATGACCGCCGCACGCGAGGTCGGTCTGTCCCTGCCGGTGATTGCCGAGCACTTCGACAAGGACCACGGCTCAGTGATCCACGCCGTACGCCGCACGGCCGAGCGACCGCGCCTGGCCGACGCCGCGGCGCGCGTCACCGCGCGCGTCAACGACCGCTACACCACCCAACTCCCCCGCCCCGAGGCCACGGTGGTCCCCCTGCACCCGCCGGCGTCGACGTTCGAGCCTGACGGCCCGGTCGAGCATGCGGTTGTGGCGGCCGCGGAGGCCTTCGGGACCACCCCGGAGGTCCTGCTGGGTGCCGACCGCAGCCGGGCGGCCGCCGACGGCCGTGCGGTCGCGATGACCGCGGCCCGCATCCAGGGGCACAGCCTGCCGGCGATCGCGCGTCACTTCGACCGCGACCACACCACGGTGCTCCAGGCGACCCGTCGCATCGCGAAGTCCCCCGCACTGAACGGCCTGGCCGAGAAGATCGCCGCCGACCTCCCCGAGGACCCTCCGCCCGTTGCCGCGGAGATCCCCGCCGCGGCGCCGACCTCGACCTTCGAGCCTGACGGGCCGGTCGAGCACGCCGTGGTCGCGGCCGCGGAGGCCTTCGGCACCACCCCGGAGGTCCTCCTGGGTGCCGACCGCAGCCGGGCGGCCGCCGACGCTCGTGCCGTGGCCATGACCGCGGCCCGCATCCACGGCCACAGCCTGCCGGCGATCGCGCGTCACTTCGACCGCGACCACACCACCGTGCTGTCCGCGACCCGGCGCATCGAGAAGACCCCGCCGCTGCGGGACCTGGCCGCGAAGATCGCTGCGGATCTCCCCGAGCAGCCAGCCAGCAGCATCGGCGACGTCGTCGAGCATGTCCCCGAGCCCGGTCACCGCTCCCCCGGCCTGCGCGAGCAGCAGCGGGCCGTCCCTGTCGCCGCTGAGCGCCCCCAGCTGAGGGTCGCCCGGTGAAGGCCCTGATCGGCCTGGCCGCGGCCGCGGTCGTCGCGCTGACCGCCGGCGGCATCATGGCCGCGCTACCCGGCAGCCAGACGGGCCCCGAGCCGACCGAGGGCGCGACCACCCAGGTGCGCGTGACCCACGTCGTCGACGGCGACACGATCCGCGCCGAGACCCTCGGCGGCCGCCAGCTCGGCCGAGTCCGGCTGCTCGGGATCGACGCCCCCGAAGTCGCCCACCCGCCCGAGCCGGCCGAGTGCTACGCCGAGGACGCCACCAGGCTCCTCGAGCAGCTCGCTCCGGTCGGCAGCACCGTCGAGCTCGTCACCGACACCGGGCAGCCCAACCGTGACCGCTACGACCGGCTGCTGCGCTACGTCGACCGCTCGACAAACGCCGGCGACGTCGACGTAGCCGGCGAGCTCCTGGCCAGCGGCGCCGCCCGCCGCTACGAAGCCGGACCAGCGCTCGCCCGCGAGGAGTCCTACTCCACGGCCGTCGACGATGCCCAGGACGCTGGCCGCGGCCTGTGGGGCAGCTGCTGAGAGCCGGGAGACCGACATGGACGAGCAGCTGGCCACCGCGGCGAAGACACTGGCCCGATGGTGCTACCGCCGCGGCGTCGACGAACGTGTACTCGGGTGCGGTGAGCAGCTGCGCAAGGCCGCGGTCGACCAGGCGCTCGGCCGACCGGCCCCGGCCCACCTCGAGCACGCGCTGTGGCAACAGACCGCCACGCTGCTGCGCCAGCGGCGCGACTGGGACCGCGACCACCAGGTGAGCCCTCCGCCGGCCGCGGCATGCCTGCCGTGCGCCGTATCGGTCGAGGAGTGCCCCACTCACACTGACCGGCGCTGTCGTGCCTGCGGTGGCCAGCTGCACCGGATCATCGTCGACGAGGGCTTCGACACCCACCCTTCCTGTGACCGCCCCGGCCCGAGCGGATCCCGGGCGGTCCTCGAGCACACCGCGCAGCTGCTGGGAGCCACGCTGCTGGCCCAGTCGGCCTGACCCGCCGGGCGACAACACGGATCGGCCGAGGTGATCGCTCCGGGCCCCGGCCCGCACTTAGGAGACCAAAGAGGACTGGCGCAGCCGGTGCCGGTCCACGGGATCCAGGAGTTCACATGAGTGAAGCCGCTCGCGAGGAAGCCGCGCTCGAGGAAGAGGCCCGCCAGCGCGCCGAGGAGATCAGCGCCACGGAGGCGGCCGCTGCCCAGGCTGCGGCCGCCGACACCGGCCCCTCCCCCGACGCCGAGATCGCGCAGGTGCACCGGTCCGGCCGCCAGCACGACCACACCGACACGGCCGCCTACCAGCGGCCCCAGCTCGGCCGCCGCGGCCCGCGCCGGTAGGAGGCAGCCATGGCAACCGCACTCGCGCCGGCCGTCAGCTCCTCGAACGTCCGTTGGGTCGACTGCTCACACAAGCTGGGATCGCTGCCGTGCATGAACCACAAGCCGCACGAGGGCAACGGCCGCGGCTGCGTGCACCACTCCACGTCCGGCTTCCAGGACGACGAGTAGCGCGACGTCAGCCGCCGAAAACCGTCCGAGAACAGCCTCAGCCGTGCACCAGGTGCAGCCGCGGCCGCTGAGGCTGCTCGGCGGCCGTCTCCAGGCGCTGCATCCGCTCGAGCGTCATCGGGTGGCCGTAGCGCCGCAGCAGCCCCGCAAGGACGGGCCCGAGCCCGACTCCGAGCACGAACTGGTCCGCCTCCGCCTCGGTGCGCAGGTCGATCCGCCGGCCGGCAGCCGGCACCAGGTAGGTCAGCGCGATGACCACACCCCCGAGGAGCCCGGCCCAGGCCCGGCCCTCGACCATGGACTGCACCACGCAGATCACGCCCACGACGCCGCGCAGCGTCCAGGCCAGCCGCATGAACGGCAGCCAGGCGAAGGCCCGGCCGATGCCGCGGAACGTAGCCACGATCAGCCGCCAGGGCGTCGTCGCCGCCAGCACCGCCAGCTCCAGCCGCGGCCGCAGAGCCCGGTGTCGGCCGACCGCATGGGCCAGCGCCGCGGCCGCCTCCGCCCCGGTCACGCCGCCGCGGTACGTCGCGTCGACCAGGCCCGGGCTGACCACCACGGTGCGCCGCCCGATTGCCACCGCCACCGGGGTGCTTGGACGCTGCGGCCGGCGTACGAACAGCGTGGCGATGTCGACGCCGCGGCCGCCCAGCTCTGCCAGCACCGGCGCCATCACCCGGAACTCGGCCTCGGTCGCCGGCCGCGAGCTGGTCAGCGCCGCGATCGCCGGCCGCTGCAGCTGGCCCATGGCGAGCGCGACCAGGACCCCGCCGGCGGCCATGAACGCCACCAAGCCCAGCGCCGGAGGGAGCAGGGCGCACATCACGACGGTGAGGACGAAGCTCACCAGCAGCGCCGGCGCCAGCGTCACCACCCTCAGCACGGTCATCGGGAACCTCATCATCACGACCCTCCTCCATCTATCAGCACTAGTGCGAATCTCTTGACTTTGCTCGCGGTGATCGTTCGGCGACCGCCGCATGACATAGGCGAACGAGACCAGTTTGTGCCCAGCCGCCGACACCACCCCGAGTTATCCACAGCCCGCCGCTCAGCGGAGCGAGGACCGACGCGGACGTGGGTTCATGGGCCAGACCGACCTCCAACCGAAAGGAACACCCGTGGACACCCTCAACCCGGACAGCACCTGGGACCGCCTCGGCTCGATCGCGCACCTGCTGCACCAGGCCGCCACCCAGGTGTGGAGCGACGCAGACAGGGCCACCGCCGACTCGCCGCTGCACGACCTCGGGCTCGGCGTCTACCTCGCGCACTCTCAGGCCTGCGCGCTGCTGCCTGAGGACTACGAGCTGCCCGACGTCGGCGCCGACGAGCTCGAGGAGCGCACGCCGCTGCAGCTGCTCACCGAGGCCGAGGAGCTGACCCGGCCGCTGCCGCTGCACCAGCCGGACCTGATCCACGGCTCGCAGCTGGTCGTCGACCTGTGCGACCTCATCCGGGAAGCGCGCGGCCTTGGCTACTGACCTGCGCCTGGCGTACGCCGACATCGACCAGGAGCTCTTCGACGTCGACCAGATCCCGATGACCACGCGCGACGTGCGCAGCGTCGGCGAGATGCTCTTCGACGTCGACTACCTCGCCCGCCAGCTGCTCATGGACGTCGACGGCGACGACGCCGGCACACTGCTGCGCAGCTGGCCCACGATGGTCGCGGCCGCGGAGGACCTGTGGGCCTCACTGCCGGGCCGGCGGCCGGGCGTTGACGAGCGCGATCGACCGATGACCAGCCTCGCTGCGCAGGCCGCCACCATCGAGGCCAGCCTGACCGGCCGGAAGGCCTGGCCGGGTCAGGGCCCGACCAACCCGCGGCTCGACCAGATGACCCAGACCCTCATCAACGCCGCGGCCCTCGTGCGCCGCTACGGTGCTGAGATCCCCCATGAGCAGCCCGACTCTCACCGCGACCTCGAGGCAGCTCGCACGAGGATCATGCACGGGCTGTACCTGACCGCTCACGCCGTCAACGTCGCCCTGCACGACAACGGCCGCGACCGCGTCAACGACGCCCGCGAGTCCGGTCGCCGCATCCACCTCGCCCAGCATCACTCCCCCTACGCTGTCGCGCCCACCGGAGCCTGGGTCGACCGCATGAGTGCGTGCGAGAACACCGCGCGCAGCTACCTGAGCGACCGGTTCGCCCAGGCCCTCGCCGGTGAAGCGATCCGGCCCGTCGAGGACCCCAGTCGACTGACCCAGGCACTGGCCAACTGGGACATCCAGTCCCACCGGGCCCTGGCCCGTCAGCTCGAGCCCTCCAACATCCTCCTCATCACCCGCACCCAGGGCCTCATCGCCGGCGCGAGCATGGTGCTCGTCGACGCGGCCGCCACTGCCGGCATCCTCGAGCCCTCCGACCGGCTCGTCCCCGCAATCGCCGACGCCGGCCGCTCCTGGAGCAACCTGGCCAGCCGCTGGGGCGACCTCGCTCCCCCGGGCGCCCGGATCCAGGAGCCGCTGGCTCGCGCGGCCGCGGAGGTCCGCGCCGCCTACCGCCAGATCACCCACGACACCACCACGCTCGCCAGCCCCGAGGTGATCGCCGGACGCCCGGGACTCCCCCAGGCCGTGACCGCGACCCTGCGCGCCGTCGAGGCCGGCTGCGAGCTCGCGGTCGTGGTTGCCGAGAAGGCCGACAACCCCAACCTCAGCGGCCCCGCCCGGGCACTGTCCCGGCGAGCTCACAACGACGTCGAGTCCGGCCTGGCCACCCCGCCCGCCGAAGGCGACGTCGTCTGGGTCTCGCCGGCCGACATCCTGGCCAAGCGCCTGGTTTCGCTCCCCCCGCCCGTCGCTGAGACCCTGCAAGCGGCCAGCGACGCCACGATTGAGGCAGCCAGCACAGCGTCGTCGGTGGCTTCATTGCACGAGGCAGAGCGCGTTCACGCGAGCACCACCACCGGCGACCCCCAGCAGCAGGTGGCTGGCCCGCGGCCCGGTGTGCCGCGGTTCGATCCGGTGAGGCTCAGCGCAGGGCGTCGTCGGTGACCGCGCCAGAAACCCTGCGAGTGACACGCCGACCCAAGCTGGCTTCGCTGCCCCTTACAGGTGCGACCGGAAGCCCCGCAGCGTTGAAGGGTAAAGGATATTTCCAGAAATGTTTCCGGCGCGCCTTCGTTGCTGAAAACTCACCCTGCGGCAGGATCGCCGGCATGGACCAGGAGCAGAAGCCGCGTAAGGAGAGCCGAGCAGGTCGTCCTTCCAAGGGCGAGCGCCACGGTTTCCTGATCAAGCTCTCCCCCGAAACGATCGAGCACATTCAGCTCATCGCTGAGGTTACCGACAACCGCCCTCAGGCGGAGGTCGCTGAGGCCGTCACCTCTGATGCCCTCGGCGCCGACTTCGCCGAGCTGGTCACGGCCGTCTCGACGTTCAGGCCGTACAAGGGGCGGCGTGAGCAGATCAAGTTCCACCTGCCCATGGCCCAGGCCAGGATCGTCTTCGCCATCAAGGAAGAGACCGGTCTGACCTACCAGAACATCCTCGAGTACCTCCTCGGCGAGGGCGTGAAGCCCTACGACGCCGATGAGATGCGTCGGGCCATCGCGGCCGAGCGTGCCGCTCGCCAGCAGGAGATGTTGCCTGTAGCCGTCTGACGCCGATCAGGGCAGTGCCCTGAAATGCTTGAAGGGCGACCGCGCCAACGGTCGCCCTTCCAAGAAGCAAAGACCCGACTCACTCGTACCAGGAGATGATTGGGATGGCTTCGTGCTGCCCACCTTAACAGCGCCCAACCCAGACGAACCGGAAATCGGCCCTGTCGATTTCGCCGTGTCGCGTGGCGATGACCACGCTGCGCTGTCTCCTGCCCAGAACCTCCTCGCTCTCGACGAGTGGCTCTTCTCCCCCACCGGCTGGCATGCGCTCGGTGCTGCCAGCAATGGTCGACTCCCCATCACGGTCCCCTCCCTGCACCAGGGCCTGGCCCTGATCGGCAAGGGGAGAGTGACCGCGATCTTCGGCCGGCTCCGCGCAGGCGCTGGCGTCATCGACCTCGACACCAAGAACGCCAACATGGGCGAGTACCTCGCTCCCGAGATCGCGGACTGGCTACGTCGACGTGGCTGCTGGGTGCTCGAGCGGCCCTCCGGTGGCGCTCCCGGGCGTGCCCACATCTTCTTCGCGCGCGCCGACTTCCGTTACGCCTCCGCTGAGCATCGCTGCGGGATCGCTCTGGAAATCAGCAAGTACCTCGACGCCCTCGCCGACGACGTCAACATCGACCGCACCGAACTCGACCTCCGTGACTCGGTGCGCCCTCTCTCTTCGCCTCACCGCTGGGGCACGGTCACTCGTCCCCGTGGGGACCTTCGTGACGCGCTGCGGAATCTGAAGAAGGTCCTCCCCGAGGCCCCAGCGCTGCAGCCGCTCCGCTCCCCCAAGAAGCGGGCGGCCGCCGGCGGCGTCTGGTCTGGTGGGGTCACCCCGCTGGAACTGCAGCGCTACAAGCGCGAGATCGCCCCGCAGTGGCGTCGGTATCTCGCCACCGGCGATACCTCGGGCCTGGGTTCCTACAAGCCCACCAGAGGTGACCGCTCACTCCCCGAGCTCGGCCTTACCCGCGAGCTGGTGTGGGCGGTCGGCGACCCCAAGATCGCCTGGAGCCTTATCCGGGAGTCCCACCCCACCGCGATGCAGAAGGCGAAGCACCAGCGCCCCGATTGGTGGCTGAAGTACGTGTGGAACCGGTGCGTCGAAGATGCCAGGGCCTTCTCCCCCACGGCTGAGTCCTCGCCGCGTCCGCACACCGCCCCCGGCGTTGCCGCTGCGGTCCAGGCCGCCCGCGTCCGCCTCGAGGACCTCATGTGGACCCAGTCGGCCCGGTCGCGCGCCTCGCTGCTCCTCGTCGGTCACCACCTGCTCGATCGCATGTTGACCGCCGGCTCACTGCGTGTTCCATGCCCGGAGCGCGACCTGGTCAAGAGCACGGGCCTTGCGGACCGCAAAACCATCAGAGCCGCTCTGAGGCTGCTCGACGGGTCTGTCGGCAGCCTGCACACCGACTGCTTCTCTCCCCTCAAGCCAGACTCGACGAGCTTCGAGTTCGAGGTAGTGCCATCTGAGGACTGCAGTGAAATCCCCCCACTAAGTTTTCACCCGCCCCACGCGCCCCGCGGCCTCTGGGCCACCCTCCCCCGTGCCGCCCACGGCCTCTGGCGCACCCTGCTGAGCTCCAACAGCCCGCTCTCCCCCAATGATTTGGCTGTGAAGGGGGGCTTGGTGGAGACAAGAGACGCTGCTCCGACCCGGAGCCACCTTGCGGCGGTCAAGAAGGCTGCAACTGCGCTCGCACATGCCGGGCTCGCTCGGGTGGACGAGGATGGCCGCTGGTTCGCAGCCACCGGTCCTCGTTCTATAAGGGTCGAGGAGCGAGCGGCCGAGGCGTACGCCGTACTGGACGCCCAGGTCGAAGCCGAGCGTGCGGCGTACCGGGAGAGCATGTCGTCGAACTGGTCCCTGGATCGAGCTCGAGCGCTCAAGGCCCAGAAGGCGAAGGAAGCGGCCTGGTGGGCTGGCTTGTCCGAGAGCGAACGAGCGGCGCGCAGCGAACAGTGGCGCAACGCGTTCGACGAGCTCTCGATCACCGAGCAGGCAACGAGGAAGGCCAGGCTGGCAGCGGCACGTGCAAACGCTGGTGTCGACGAGCTTGAGCACTACCGAGCGTGGGTGGATAGCCTGACGCCCGACGAGTTCGCCCGACGATCGAATGACCGGAAGGCTCGCTTCAAGATGCTCAGTCAGAGCGAACGCGGGCTTGCCGTGGCGGCCTGGGGCCGACACCGAGCGGCGTTCGGCCTCCCGTCTGCCACCAGAGCGCCGGTCGACGAGCGATCCGTGCTGCCGAATGGAGCGGACGAACGCGACCGGATCTTCCTCGAACGGCAGCTCTCGTTGCCCCTCTCGGGCGAGGGAACCGATCGTGCCGCCGGCTGATCGACTCCAACCAGATGCGCTTCAGAAGCCCTCATCTGCCGCCACGACGACCCACTCCCCCGGTCGACGGCTGTTTGGCGCTCAGAACGCCTTCTACGGCCTCCTGCGCCCCGGTCCTGCTGGCGTCCGAGGGGTCCAACACTGAGATGTTGCCCTGATCCCGCTAATGAGTCACTAGCGGATACATAGTCGCCCGGCATGTCCCCGGCGGCGCTCCGCTAAGCAATACATAACGGGGCCGTTAGCGGAGCGGCTAGCGGAGACATAGTTAGTCCGGTAGCGAAGCCGCTAACGCGGCGCCTAGGAAATGGCTAGTGGAGCCATAGCGAGCAACTACGGACGACCTAGGGTCATCGCTACCAGCGCCGGTAGTCGGTCCCTAGCGCAAACATATTTAGCGCCTAGGCGTGTCGTAACGGACCCGTAGGCCGCACGTAGAGCAGACTCTGGGTCATGAACGAACTGTCCCGAGTGATCGTCTTCGCGACCGGCAAGGGTGGTACCGGCAAGACCAGCTGTGCGGCCAACGTCGCCGGTCTCGCTGCCCAGGCGGACATGAAGGTTCTTCTCATCGACCTGGATTCCCAAGGCAATCTCGAGTTCGACCTCGGGTACGTCGACAAGGGAGACGAGGGCAAGCACCTGGTCAACACGCTCCTCACCGAGGGTGTCCTCGAGCCCGTCCTCAAGAACGTGCGGCCGAACCTGGACGTCATCCCCGGAGGCGGCAAGCTAGACGAGCTCGAGGACCTGGTCCTGGGCCGCGAGCGTCGAGGTGAGGACGGCAGCATCCTTCTGGCCAACGCTCTGAAGCCGCTGGCCCCCGACTACGAACTGATCATCATCGACACCCCACCGTCGAAGCGGTCCGCTCTCGTCATGCTGGCTCTGGCGGCCGCTCGTTGGATCGTCATCCCGACCAAGTCCGACCGCGCCAGCATCAAAGGCCTCAGTGTCCTGGCCGACCAGGTGGTGCGGATCCGTGAGGTCAACCCGACCATTGACGTCCTCGGCGCCATCCTGTTCGGCATGGGCAGTGCCGCCACCGTCCGTCGCCGCTTCGCCGCTGATGATGTCCGCAGCGTCCTTGGTGACTCCGCGCTGCTGTTCGAGTCCATCATTCGCCACGCCGAGGCGGCCGCCGGCGATGCGCGCGAGAAGGGCAAGCTGATCCACGAGCTCGCCGAGGTCGTGCACAACGCTGAGCCTTGGTACGTCGCGCTGAAGGAGGGGCGTCGTCCTGAGCGCCCGGCCGGATCCTCCTTGGCACTGTGTGACGACTACGTCCTCTTCGCTGACGAGCTCATCAAGCGCATCGGCGCTGCCGAAGAGGCTGAGGCTGCTGACCTCGAGGCGGCGACGGCGTGAGCGAGGAGCGAGTCCCCATGAAGCCGGCTCTCGGACTCGTCCGCGACCGAGTGAGCACGCTTCCCTCTCGCAAGCCTGCTGCGCCCCCCGCGTCTGCGGCACCTCAAACCAAACCCGTCGTCAGCGTCGAGGAAGCCCGCGCTGCCGAACGTGCGAAGGAAGAAGCCTTCTCCAAGACCGTCGCCGAACCTACGGTGACGGCAGCGCCCGAGGCGTCGAAGACCAAGGCCAAGCCGAAGACCAGGCCGGCCAAGGTGAGCGAGGCAACCGGTGGCACCAAGCGAACGACGCTGAGCCTCCCGCAGGACCTCGTCGACCTGATGACCGAGCGGCGCGAGTCCTCGCCCAAGGTCGGCCAAGTGCAGTTCATCCTGAACGCCTTGGCCCAGACTGCCCCTCGGCATAAGGAACTGGTCGCGGCCGAACACGGCACGAACATCGGTAACGACCTGTTCCCAGTTACCGCTGCGCCGCGCGTCAACGTCGGGAAGCTGACGACCATCTCGTTCGACACGGCCGAGGAGAACATGAAGGTGGTGGACACCCTCGTGGCTGACAGTGGAGCCGTCTCGCGCAGCCAGTTGGTCAGGGTCGTCTTGCGCGAGGTACTTGGAGCCAGCTGAACCTGAGGGCCTGGGGCCGTGGTGGCGTCGCGGCCAACGCTGACACCGGCGTGCCGAGCGGGAGACGTACGCCTTGGCGCCGCCGGCCGCTAGGGTTCGTCGCTGATGGTTTCCGGTGTAGACCCCTCAGAGTTGCGGGCCGCCCGCGAGCGCGCGGGCCTGACTCAGCACGAGCTCGCGCGACTCATCGGGGCGGCCGGGGGAGAGCGTGTCTCCCGCTGGGAGTTGGGCACCTCGGTGCCCCGGCCCGACTTCCTGGTCAAGCTCGCCCGAGCTCTCGACATCCCCACCCTGCGCCTGATCCACCTCGACGGAGAGATCCCCGACCTGCGGGCGCTGCGGCTCCAAGCAGGGCTGACCGTGCCCGAGCTGGCCGCCCGCACCAATCTCTCCGCACCCACCTACTCCTGGTGGGAACAGGGCCGGGCCACCCGACTCCCCAGCGCCGCAACCTTGGAGACCCTAGCCAAGGTCTTCCAACAGCCGGCCGACGTGGTCGCCGCCGCGTTCAACGAGGCACAACGCCTGCACCGTCGCCGCAAGGGCCAGTAGCGCACCGGGGCAACTGAGCACCTCTACCGGGGATGCCCGCTGGACAGACAGGGCACAATCGGCACCGGGAGAAACCGGGCAGGACGGCCCTTCGGCAGTTCGCCTGGATGCGATGTCGCTCAATTCCATCGGGGGAGTGGGCCGCGACCCATCTCCCGCAGAGGACTCGGGCGATGACACCTCGACTTCCCGGCACCTGTGGAGAACCCACAGGACGCCATAGCAATGCACTAGTGTTGCGCTACGAACTTGGGTCATATTGATCGCCCCGGCCCGTCTCGACACATAGGTGATCGAGAGACGAGAGGACTCGGACTGATGTCGCTGGACACCGCACAGACCAACGCTGGGGGACCGCCCCCGCCTTCGCCCACCCAGACGCCGCCTGCGCCTGCCGCGACCGCGCGGGTCAAGGCACGCCGCCGGCCGTGGGTGTTCGCCCTGATGGCCGCCCTGGTCGCCGCCGGCGCCCTGGGCACCGCGTTCGCCTTCACGTCGGTCAACGACACCCAAGAGGTCCTCGTCGTCGCCAACGACATCAAGCGCGGGGAGACCATCGAGGCCGGTGACCTCACCGTCGTTCGAGTCAGCGTCGACCCCGCGCTGACCCCTGTCCCCGGAAGCCAGAAGGCCGAGCTCGAGGGCAGCCGCGCGGCGGTCGACCTGTGGGCCGGCACCCTGCTCACCGAGCAGGCGGTCACCGACAGCCTGGTGCCGGGGGAGGGGGAGTCCCTGGTGGGCATCAGCCTCACTCCCGCCCAGATGCCCTCGGAGCCCCTCTACGGCGGCGACGCCGTCCGGATCGTCACCACGCCCGGCGACCAGGGCGAGGTGACCGACGAGGAGCCGGTGACGATCGAGGCAGTGGTGGTTGGTGTTAGCCGCGTCGAGGAGACGGGGGAGACCGTCGTCGACGTCTCGGTGCCCGAGCGCGAGGCCGCTGACCTGGCCGCCCGGGCCGCCACCGGACGGGTCGCGCTCGTCCTGGACGCCCGGGAGCGCTGAGCCATGGCGCTGATCGTCCTGGCCTCTGCGAGCGGCTCGCCCGGCGTCTCCACCACCGCGCTCGGGCTCACCCTCAACTGGCACCGCCCCGTCCTCCTGGTCGACGCCGACCCGACCGGATCGTCCGCGGTGTTCGCCGGCTACTTCCACGGCACCCAGGAGCCGACCGGCGGGCTGATCAACCTCGCGCTGTCCCTGCGCGAGGGGACGCTGGCCGACGCCCTGCCCCGCGAGACGCTGCTGATGGACCCTGAGGCGCCGGCCGAGCGGTCGGCGTGGTTCCTGCCCGGCATCCGGGCCCACGAGCAGGCTCCCAGCCTGCTGCCGCTGTGGGATCCGCTCATCGAGCAGCTGCGGGCGCTGGAGCGCAACGGCCAGGACGTCATCGTCGACGCCGGCCGGGTCGGCCTCGCCGGCTGGGCCCAGCCGCTCATCGCCGCCGCCGACCTGACCCTGCTCGTCACCCGCAGCTCTCTGCCGGCGCTGGCCGGTGCGACCAGCTGGGCCAAGACCCTGCGGGCCCAGTTCGCGGCGGTCGGTGGCCTCTCCCGCCTCGGGGTCCTCCTCGTCGACGAGGACCGCCGCTGGCCCGCGGTGCCCACCGGAGCCCGGGTCCGGCCCTACACCGCACGCCACATCGCCAAGGCGCTGCAGATCCCCGTGGTCTCCTCGGTCGACTGGGAGCCCGAAGCCGCGGAGGTCTACTCCCACGGCGCCCGCAAGCCCCGCAAGTTCGAGTCCTCCGGCCTGCTGCGCGGCTACCGGGCCAGCGCCGCGGCCATCCAGTCCATCCTCGCCGCCAACCAGGCTGCCCTCGCCCCCACGAACGGAGGCCGAGCATGAGCACCAACGGCACCAACGGACACCAGCCCGGGACCAACGGCCGCGACCCGCTGCGCGCCGATGAGTGGCTCGAGGCGCGTCACGCTGCGACCAGCGACCGCACCTCACCGTTCGCCCGCGGCCGCAGCACCCAGCCGCCTCCGCCGCCGCCCGCGGAGGACCACGACCCGACCTCGCTGCCGATCTTCGCCTCCGCCTGGACCAGCGAGGAGCAGCTGCCGGGGCGGGCTCGCTCCGAGTTCAGCCTGCGCCCTCTAGTCGCGCCCGCACCAGAGGAGCCCCACGACCACCGCGGCGCGGCCGGCGAGGTCGAGCTGGACTGGGAGCTGATCGCGCAGTACCGCGCCGAGATCTCCTCGCGCCTGACCGCCCGGCTCGACAAGGAAGGCGGCCGCGTCACCGAGGAGGACCGCGAGCAGATGGGCCTCGACGTGATCGAGGAGCTCATCAAGTCCGAGGCCGAGACGCTCGTCTCCACCGGCCGCCCGGCGTGGACCAAGGACCAGGAGAGGGCAGTCAAGACCGCCCTCAAGGCCGCGCTGTTCGGCCTGGGGCGGCTGCAGCCGCTGGTCGAGCGCACGGACGTGGAGAACATCATCGTCATCGCCCGCGGCCCGGTGGTCTCGGTGTGGCTCGAGCTGGTCGACGGAACCCTGGTCGAGGCCGACCCGATCGCCGACTCCGAGGACGAGCTGCGCGAGTTCCTCGCCGACCTCGGCTCTCGGCAGAACCGGCCCTTCACCGAGGCCCGTCCGCACCTGGACCTTCGGCTGCCCGGGGGAGCGCGGCTCGCGGCCGGCTCCTGGGTGATGGCCTACACCTCGGTGGTGATCCGACGTCACGGCATGCGCGAGGTGTCGATGGACGAGATGGTCTACGACCGCAAGGCCTGCGGCGCGGTCCTGGCCGACTTCCTCGCCGCCTGCGTGCGAGCAGGCAAGAGCATCGTCGTCTCGGGCGTCCAGGGCTCCGGCAAGACCACCTGGGTCCGCGCCCTGTGCTCGTGCATCCCGCCGTGGGAGATGATCGGCACCTTCGAGACCGAGTTCGAGCTGCACCTGCACGAGCTGGTCGACCGGCACAAGATCGTCCACGCCTGGGAGCACCGGCCCGGCTCCGGTGAGGTCGGGCTCGACGGCCGCCAGGCCGGTGAGTTCAGCCTCGAGGAGGCCATCCACCACTCCTTCCGGTTCAACCTCGCTCGCCAGATCGTCGGCGAGGTCCGCGGCCCGGAGGTGTGGAACATGCTCAAGGCGATGGAGTCCGGCCCGGGTTCGATCAGCACCACCCACGCCCGCAGCGCCGAGCACACCATCGAGAAGCTCGTCTCCTGCGCGATGGAGAAGGGCCCGCAGGTCACCCGCGAGTTGGCGATCAGCAAGCTGGCCGCCGCGATCGACATCGTGATGTACCTGCGCTCGGAGGTCGTCCCCAACGACGACGGCACCTTCCGCAAGCAGCGCTGGGTCGAGGAGGTCCTGGTCGTCCAGCCCAGCATCGACGCGGCCCGCGGGTACGCGACCACCCCGATCTTCGCCCCCAACAAGCTCGGCCATGCAGTGGCCACCGGAAAGCTCGACAACTTCCTCGCCCAGGAGCTGGCCCGCCACGGGTTCGACCTCGAGGTGTACACGGCCGAGTCCCAGGCCAACCCGGGGGTGGCGACGTCATGAGCACCGCATCGTCGGCGTTCCTGCCCGCCGTC
Source organism: Pimelobacter simplex (assembly GCF_024662235.1). GTDB lineage: Bacteria > Actinomycetota > Actinomycetes > Propionibacteriales > Nocardioidaceae > Nocardioides. Next base: position 3,839 of record NZ_CP096277.1, on the reverse strand, counting down.
TTCGGCGCCTGCATCGTCATCGGCCTGATCGGCATGGCCTATGCGCTGATCCCGGCGCCGCCCAAACCGCCGCGGCCTACTCGGACCGTCACCCCGTTCGGCCGGCTGGGCAGCCGGTTCGGCCGACTCGACCGCCGTACTCGGCTGCTGGTGATCGGCGGCGCCGTGACCGGTCTCCTGGTGGCGCTGGTGACCGGCTGGGTGATCGCGATCGTGCTCGTGCCGGCCGCGATCATCGGTATCCCGATGCTGCTGACGCCCCCGCCGGCGGCCGCGAGCATCGAGAAGCTCGAGGCGCTCGAGGAGTGGACCCGTTCCCTGTCGGGCAAGCTGACCGCCGGCCAGTCCCTGCGCTCTGCGCTCATCAAGTCGCTGCAGTCGACGCCGGAACCGATCGAGCGCGAGGTCGGGCTGATGGTCTCCCGGCTGTGGAACAACACCTCCTCCACCGAGGACGTGCTGCGCGCCTTCGCCGAGGACCTCAGCGACTCCACCGGCGACGTCGTGGCCAGCCAGCTGATCCTCGCCGCCAGCGGCCGCGGTCAGGCCGGTCTGTCGAAGGCCCTGGACGCCCTCGCCGAGACCGTCGCGGCCGACGTGCGCGCACGTCGCCAGATCGCCGCCGACCAGGCCAAGCCCCGCACCACCGCCCGCACCGTCACCGTGATCACCCTCGGTGTGCTGGGCATCCTCGCCTTCACCGGCGACTACATCGAGCCCTACGGCACCCCGCTGGGGCAGGTCGTGCTCGCGGTTCTGCTGGCGGCCTACGTGGCGACGCTGCTGTGGATGCGCCGGATGGCCGTCGCCAAGCCGCTCCCGCGATTCCTCGACCTCGACGCCCGCACCGCGCACCGCGCCGCCCAGCGCACAGCATCGGGCACGAAGGAAGGAGCGCTCGCATGACCGGCCTGCAGCTCGCGCTCGCCAGCGGCACGCTCCTCGGGCTGGCCCTCGCCCTGCTCGTGTGGCGTCTCGCTCCGTCGGACCCTGACCTGGTCGACGCGCTGGACCGTCTCTCGCCCGACCACGTCGTGCCGCGCCGCTCCGCCGGCCTCGACGACGCCGGCGCCGACGCCGGATCGGCCGTCGACCGGATCGGCCTGTGGGCGATGAAGAACCTGCCCGGGGGAGCCTGGGCGCACACGCCGCGCAAGGACCTGGCAATCCTGCAGATCAGCGAGGCCCGGTTCTACGGCGAGAAGGTCGTCTGGGCGATGCTCGGCCTGATCATGCCGCCGCTGCTGGCCGGTTTCTTCACGATGATCGGGCTCCCGCTGCCGTTCGCGATCCCCACGCTCGGCTCGCTGGCCCTGGCCGCCCTGTTCTGGTTCATGCCCAACTACAACGCCACCGACGAGGCCAAGAAGGCGCGCATCGAGTTCAACCGCGCCCTCGGCGCCTACATCGACATGGTCGCCACCGGCGTCCGCGACGGCTCCAGCGGCCAGCAGGCGCTGCGCTCGGCCGCCGAGGTCGGCGACACGTGGGTGTTCAAGCGGATCGAGAGCGAGCTGCGCCGCGCCCGCTACATGACGCGAGCACCGTGGGACTCCCTGCACGGCCTGGCGGACGAGCTCGGCGTCCCCGAGCTCGACGACCTCGCCGACATCATGCAGCAGTCCGGCCAGGACGGAGCGCAGATCTACAACAACCTCCGCGCCCGGGCCGCTGCCCTCCGCTCGGCGATGCTCAGCGCCGAGCTCGGCAAGGCCAACGCGGCCTCCGAGCGCATGTACATCCCCGCCAGCCTGCTCGGCATCGTCTTCATGGCGATCCTCGTCACCCCCTCGATGCTCCGATTCGCCACCTGACGCCCCTAACACCGACCCCACCCACCGGCACGGGTCGCCCAAGACCGCAAACCGAACAACCAAGGAAGGAACAACCCGATGTTGAAGCTCTTCATCGCCCTCCAGCTCGCGGTGCTCACCGTGCGCGATGCCCTCGAGGGCCGGGCCAGGATCCAGCGCGACGAGCGCGGCTCCGTCACGATTCAGGAGGTGCTCTGGGCAGTGGCGGCCATCGCCATCGTCGGCATCGTCGTCGCCGCCATCAGGGCCTTCGTGACCAGCGAGTCCGGCAAGATCAAGTAGGCCGGAGCCAGTTCGTCATGTCCGCCACCTCTCAGCGCCGTCGCCGGGACGAGCGCGGGTCAGTGACCATCCAGATGGTCTTCTTGATGCCCGCCCTCTTCCTGCTGATGTTCCTCGGCCTCCAGGGCGCGCTGTACTACCACGCGAAGCAGGTGGCGCTCGCGGCCGCGCAGGAGGGCGCCCGCGAGGCGGGCAGCGAGACCGGCACCCGAGAGTCCGGTCTGGCAACGGCGAACACCTTCCTCAACCACGCCGGCGGCTCCGACGTGATGACGTCGACCAGCGTCTCGGGGTCACGCACCACGACCACCGCCACGATCACGGTCACGGGCAAGTCCCTGAGCGTGATTCCCGGGTGGCACGTCACGGTCTCCCAGAGCGCCAGCGTGCCGGTCGAGAGGCTCACCGAATGACCAGCCAACTCCACGGGTGGACCCGGTGGCGGCGCAGGCGCCGGGACGAGCGCGGATCGGTGGCGATCGAGGCCGCGATCGGCGTCCCGGCCTTCGGCCTGTTCATCGCGATGATCATCCTCGGCGGCCGCGTGGAGATCGCCAAGCAGTCGGTGGAGGCAGCCGCCTACGAAGCAGCTCGAGCCGCCTCGATCGAGCGGACCCAGAGCGAGGCGATCAGCTCCGGCAAGTCCGCGGCCACCAGCAGCCTGCACGACCAGGGCCTGCAGTGCGCGACCACCAACGTCACGGTCAACGCCGCCGCGTTCAACGCGCCACTGGGCACCACCGCCCAAGTGACCGCCACGGTGACCTGCAAGGTCGACGTCGCCGACCTTGCCATCCCCGGCCTGCCGGGGACCAGGACGATCACCGCGACCGCCAGCAGCCCCGTCGACGCCTACCGGGAGCGCCGATGATCAGCCAGCTGCGCCGCCTCCTGGCGGGTCGCACCCGTGACGAGCGCGGCTCCATCAGCGTGTGGTTCGCCACCGCGTCCTTCGCGATGATCGTCCTCGTCGGGATGGCCGTCGACCTCGGCGGCAAGGTCCACACCCAGCAGCAGGCCCGCAGCGCCGCCGCCCAGGCCGCCCGCACCGGCGCCCAGGAGGTCCAGGGCTCGACCGCCGTGCGTGGCGAGGACCTCCGCGTCGACATCAACGCCGCCAAGGCGGCCGCGATGGACTACCTCCACGCCGCCGGCGTGGAAGGCAACGCGCGCGTCGTCGACGGCGACACCCTGATCGTCACCACCACCGACACCTACACCAGCAAGTTCCTCGGGATCATCGGCCTGGACACCATGCAGGTCACCGGGGAGGCGTCCGCGCGGCTCATCCGCGCCGAAGGAGGCATCGAAAGATGACCACGCCCACCCACCCCACTCTGGGCCAGCGGCTCACCGGCCTCGCGGCCTCGGTCGCCGTGCTCGGCATCCTCGTCGGGCTCCCTGCCCTGTTCCTCGCCATCGGGGCCAGCCCGATCCCCGACCAGGGCCCGACCCTGGACAGCATCAAGAACGCGCTCCTGGCGCCCGACGACGGCACCCTCGTCCTCGGCCTGTTCAAGGTGATCGGCTGGGCCGCGTGGGCCTTCATGGCGCTCAGCCTCGTCGTCGAGGCCATCGCGCGGCTCCGCAACATCCAGGCCCCCCAGCTGCCGGGCCTCCGGCTCCCGCAGGCCGGCGCCCGCAACCTGATCGGGCTCGCGGCCCTGCTGTTCATCGCCGCACCCATCACCGCGCAGGCAGCCACCGCCGCTCCAGCCAACGCTGCCGCCCCGGCCGCGGTGG